>DAIDKG010000114.1 GCA_027450125.1 Bordetella sp.
CGAGTTCGGCCACGCGTGTGGAAATGGTCTGGCTCATGGGTGTTGCTCCGGATGGGGACGAGAGGGCCTATCCTATTGGCCCGCGCGGCCGATGACCAATCAATTGTCGCCGCTTCGGCATGAGTGGAACTCATGCGTACCGCCGAGCAGCTCCTGCGCGGCCTTGGTGAAGCTCAGGTGCCGTGCGGCCGCTTCGAAGACCCGTAGCGACAGAAGCGGTGGTATGGGACGCGGCACGCGCATGGTCTTGCAGGGAGCTAGACGCAAATCCCCAACTGCTTGGCCCGCCGCATCTTGCGCACGGTGGCATCGAAGAGCTTGATGGCGAACGCATCGTCCCGGATCAGGCCCGCGGCCAGTCCCGAGCAGCGGCTCTTGATGCTGTCGGCCAGGGCGATGTTCGAACCCGGCAGGCAGCCCGCGTGATACTGGATCTCGGCCGCGCGCTGCACCGTCCACAGCAGCATGAAGGTGCTGGGGATGTCCTTCTCGCACACCGCGATGCCGTGATTGCGCAGGGCCAGCACGTGCTTGTCGCCCAGGCTGGCGAGCATGCGCTCTTTCTCGTCGGCGAACAGGGTGATGCCTTCGAAGTCGTGATAGCCCACGCGGCCGAACAGCTGCGCGCCGTAGAAGTCGTCGTGGTGAAAGCCGTCCTGCTTGAGGGTGATGGCCGACACGGGGTTGGTGTGGGTGTGGACGATGCAGTGCACGTCGGGGCGCGCGCCGTGGATGGCGCTGTGCAGGGCGAATCCGGCCGGGTTGGCGGGGTAGGGCGAGGGATCGACCAGGTTGCCGTCCAGGTCCACCTTGAGCAGGTTCTCGGGCGTGACTTCGTAGTAGTTCAGGCCGAAGGGGTTGACCAGGTAATGGTTGGCCGGGCCGGGCAGGCGAGCCGAGATGTGGTTGAAGATCATCTCGGTCCAGCCCAGGTAGTCGACCAGGTGATAAAAGTCGGCCAGCTGCACGCGCAGCCGCCATTCCTCGGCGGGAATGTGGGCCGGCTTGAGATGGGCAGCGTTGTCGGCGAGCATGGTGTTCTCCTGGGCGGGGGCGTCGATCGGGGCGCGGGCCCCGGGCGGGTTGGTCATGGCGGCGAAGGTCAATAGCCCGAGCGGCGCTCGTCGCGGAAGCGGGTGATCGACAGCACTGCGCGGGTCACGGGCATGGAAATGTCGTAGCGCTCGGCCAGTTCGAGCACGGCGTCGCCGATGGCGGCCAGCTCCAGCGGCCGGCCGGCCTGGAAGTCCTGCAGCATCGAGGTGCGGAACGAGCCCAGCTTGGCGGCGCGGTCCAGCATGGCGAGCCGGGTCTCGGTCAGCTGCGCGCCGTAGGCCTGAGCTACGGCGATGGTTTCGTCGATGATGCTGGCGGCGACCGGACGCAGCGGGCCGGGGCCGTAGATCTGCCCCAGCGTGGCGCCGCCGGCCGCGACGGAAACGGGATTGGAACTGAGGTTGGCCGCGACCTTGGACCAGACGTTGTCGCGGATGCGGTCGCTGGCCTGCGCGGCGATGCCCGCCGCGTTCAACGCCTCGCACAGCCGGCGCACGCGATCGGTCGCCGGACCGCCGGGTTCACCCAGGATCAGTTTGTGCGGGCTGTTCGACACGACTGCGCCCGGTCCGGTGGTCTCGGCCGTCATGTAGACCACGCAGCCCACCAGGCGTGCCAGCGGCGTCATGGCCAGCAGCGCGCCGCCCGGGTCCACGGCCTGGACATGCTTGCCTGCGTGCGGACCGCCTTCGGCGTGGAAGTACCACCAGGGTATGCCGTTGATGGTGGGCACGATGACGGTATCGGGGCCGATCATCGGCGCGCACAGCGCCAGCACGTCGGCGAGTTGGTGGGTCTTGGTGCAAAGAAAGAGCGCGTCCTGCCGGCCGAATTCGGCCTGGTCGCTGGCCGGCACGCGCACATGCGCCTGCCCGGACAGGTCGTGCAGGGTCAGGCCCTTGCCGCGCAGCGCCGCCAGGGTGGCGCCGCGGGCCAGCACGCTGACGTCCTGGCCGGCGTGGGCCAGGCGGGCGGCCAGGACGCCGCCGATGGCGCCGGCGCCGGCTATGCAGATGCGCATGTCGACTCCGTCATGTCAATGGCCTCCCATGCCCAGGTAGACCTCGATCACGCGCGGATCCCTGGCCAGTTCGGCGGCCGGGCCCTCCAGCGTGACGGCGCCGGTTTCCAGCACGTAGGCGTAGTCGGCCACCTGCAGGGCCGCGCGGGCATTTTGCTCGACCAGCAGGATGGACACGCCGCGCTTGCGCAGTTCGGACACGATGCGCAGCACTTCGCGCACGATGCGCGGGGCCAGGCCCAGGCTGGGTTCGTCGAGCATCAGCAGCCTGGGCCTGGCCATGAGCGCCCGGCCCACGGCCAGCATCTGGCGCTCGCCGCCTGACAGCGTGCCGGACAGCTGCGCGCGCCGCTCCTTCAGGCGCGGGAAGAGATCGTAGACTTCGCGCAGGGATTCGGACTGGTCGCGCTCGCCCCTGCGGTAGCGGTGAAAGCCGCCGAGCACCAGATTGTCTTCCACGCTCATCTCGGCGAACAGTTCGCGCTTTTCCGGGACCAGGCCCATGCCCGCGGCAACCATTTCCTCGATCTGCGCATGTTCGCGGGCCTGGCCGCAGAAACGGATGTCGCCGCGCGAAGGCAGCACGCCCATGACGGCCGAGAGCAGCGTGGTCTTGCCGGCGCCGTTGGGGCCGATGACGGTGACGATCTGGCCCGGCGCCACGTCGAGGTCGACGCCCGCGACTGCGGTGACCTTGCCATAGGCGACCTGCAGGCCGCGGACTTCCAATAGCTTATTGTTCATCCTCGATCCCGCCCAGATAGGCCTCGAGCACGGCCGGGTTGTTCTGGATATCGGCCGGCAGGCCTTCGGCGATCTTCTGGCCGAAGTCCATCACCACGACGCGGTCGACCAGATTCATGACGAAATCCATGTCGTGCTCGACCAGCAGCACGGCCATGCCTTCGGCGCGCAGGCGCGACAGAAGCTGGGCCAGCTCCTGCTTTTCCTGGTGGCGCAGGCCGGCGGCGGGTTCATCGAGCAGCAGCAGGAAGGGGTCGGCGGCCAGCGCGCGCGCCACTTCGAGGATGCGCTGCTGCCCCAGGGCCAGCGAGCCGGCGGGCGCGTGCATGTGCTGGCCCAGGCCCACGCGTTCGATCTGGCGGGCCGCCTCGGCCAGCAGGCGCGCTTCCTCGGCGCGGTCGCGGCGCCAGGCCGAGCGCAGGATGCCGCTGGTGCCGCGCAGGTGCGCGCCGATCGCCACGTTTTCCAGCACGCTCATGCGGCCCAGCAGGCGTACGTGCTGGAAGGTGCGTGACAGGCCCAGCCTGGCGATGGCGCGCGCGCCGATGCCGGTGACGTCCCGGCCGCGCAGCGCGACGCTGCCCGAGGTGGGCGTGTCCACGCCGGAGATCTGGTTGAACATGGTGCTCTTGCCGGCGCCGTTGGGGCCGATCAAGGCCAGGATCTCGCCGGCACGGATGTCCAGCGACATCTGGTCGTTGGCCACCAGGCCGCCGAAGCGGCGGGTGATCTCGCGCGCCTGCAGCACCACCTCGCCGCGCTCAGGCATGGGCCTGCGGGGCAGCGGCTCGGCCTGGGCATCGATCCGGCGCGT
>DAIDKG010000115.1 GCA_027450125.1 Bordetella sp.
TGGTCGGCTTCATCGAGGCGACTGCGCGCGGTCACGGGATTGCGCACCCGGTCAGAATGACCGTATGCGCGAGCGACGGCGAGCAACTGGTGGCCGTGCGCTATTCCAGCGAAGGCAAGTCGGCCTCGCTTTATCACAGCACGTCGTTCAGGCATTTCTACGAACTTTTTCCGGACGATTCGCAGATCGCAGCCGCGGGCAACGACGCCTACCTGATCGTTTCCGAACCGCTCGTCGACCTGCCGCAGGCCTGGGCCCAGGTGCCCGAGGCCACGGCGATCGTCGTGCGCGGCGCGCATGTCGAGTACCGGCCGTTCGCGCCTGTCGCGCCATAGGCGCGGCGCTTGCCCGTGTGGCGCCCGGCGCGCCTCAGTCCACCAGCTTGAGCAACTGCCCCAGCAGATCGTCCAGCTTGACCTCTTCTCCGCTGAGCACCATGGCCAGGAGTTCCCCGCCTATGGCGGGCAAGGCCAGTACGGCATCGGGGCGGACGTGGCGCACCCGGCTCATGCTGCGGGCATCGCTGACCGCCAGCACGGTGCGCACCTTGGCGTTGGCGTCCTTGGCGGCAAGCGTGGCGAAAGCATTGTCCGAATCGTCCGCGCCCAGGGCCAGCACTGCGCGGGCGGTGGCGATTCCCGCGTTTTCCAGCACGTCGCTGTCGCTTGGGTCACCGATCACCAAGTCCTCGGGCTCGTCCGCGCCTTCCGGGGCGCGTGCCGGCCAGATCGCGGTTGCCTGCAGGCCTCGATCGGTCAGGGCCTTGAGGGTGTTGCGGGCGAGGGGCGTGTTGCCGATCACGATGACATGGTCGTTGCGCTTCATCCGTTTCTTCCTGGGTTGCAGCAAGTTGATCATGCGCTGGTTGATCAGCGGTCCGGCGATCGCGGTCAGTGACGTGGCGAAGACCGCCAGCCCCAGAATGATCAGCGAGACCGTGAACAGCCTGGCATGGGCCGTATGCGGGACGATGTCGCCGTAGCCTACCGTGGACATGGTGGCCACGGTGAAGTAGAGCGCAGAGGCGAAGTCGGCGATCGGCGGCGTGAATTCCTGGCCCAGCGTGTAGCTGCCGAGTACCCCGTAGCCCATGGTCAGAAGAACGCCGATCAGCGCGAACAGCGTGCCGGAGGCCAGGCTGGCGCGCTGAAAACTGCCTCGCGCCAGGACCAGAAGGACCAGCAATACGGCGCTGTAGACGGCGACGGCCGGCAGCGGCTGCGCATGCGGCATGAACTGCAGCCCCACCGTGGCGGCGGTCATCAGCAGCGTCAGCACCCAGGCCAGCCGCGAGTGCAGCA
Organism: Bordetella sp.; assembly: GCA_027450125.1. Classification (GTDB taxonomy): domain Bacteria; phylum Pseudomonadota; class Gammaproteobacteria; order Burkholderiales; family Burkholderiaceae_B; genus Bordetella. Next base: position 1,302 of record DAIDKG010000115.1, read on the forward strand.
GCAGCCCCAGCGAGAGGACCACCAGCAATGCGCCGACCAGCTCTTGCGACACGCCGTGGATCGCCAGCGCGTCGAAGCCGCGGGACAGGTCGATTACCCCGCGAGGCGCCGAGAAAAAGGAAGCGGCCTCGCGCAGCGATCCCAGCGACGGCCAGACCTGGACGAGTCCGGCCAGGCCCACGGCCAGGGCCAGGGGGACGTGCGGGAACCAGGCCTGCATGCGCAGGCTGCGGTAGATGCGCGTCCATATCATCCGCACGCGGCTCGAAAAGCCGAGCGCGAAGCGTCCGCCAAAGGCCGTGCGGTGGCTGGATCCGCTCATCGCGCCCGGGTCAGCGCTCGGCGCGCTGGCGGATCAGGTCGATATACGCCTCGCTGTCCAGCGGCGTGCCCAGGCGCTGGGCTTCCCATACCACCTGGCCCAGGCATTCCATGATCTCGTGCGCGGCCTGGTGCGCGTCGCCGCGGTTGACCAGCTTTTGATAGGCCGCGCGGATGCCGCGTGGGTGGTCGATGGACAGCTGTTCGGCGATGGCCAGATGCATGGACAGGTGCAGAAAGGGGTTGGTGCGGCCTTTCTCGACCGGATACTCGGCCTGGCCGGCCTCGGGGCTTTCGAGGTCGGCGTGGTATTCGGGGTGTTCGATCACCCAGTCCAGCGCCATCGATTCCAGCGGGGTCAGCAGTTCGCCGGCCCGATGCTTGCGCCAGGTCTCGACGAAGAATTCGCGAACTTGCTCGCGTGAGGGATTGAACATGGGCAGTCCTGCGGTACAGGCTATATTCTATAGAATTGCCGCCGATTCCACCGGAGCCCGCCTCATGCCGTACCAGCACATCAAGGTCCCCGCCGAGGGCCAGAAGATCACCGTCAATGCCGACCAGTCGCTCGCGGTGCCCGACCAGGTCGTCATTCCCTACATACAGGGCGACGGCGTGGGCGTGGACATCAGCCCCGTGATGCGCGCGGTGGTCGATGCCGCGGTGGACAAGGCCTACGACGGCCGGCGCAGGATCCACTGGATGGAGGTTTATGCCGGCGAGAAGGCCACGCAGGTCTACGGCGAGGGCAACTGGCTGCCCGACGAGACCCTGGACGCCATCCGCGAACACGCCGTGGCGATCAAGGGCTCGCTGACCACGCCGGTGGGGGGCGGGATCCGCTCCCTGAGCGTGGCGCTGCGCCAGAAGCTGGATCTCTACGTCTGCCGGCGGCCGGTGCGCTACATCAAGGGCGTGCCCTCGCCGGTGCGCGAGCCGGAAAAGACCGATATCGTCGTCTTTCGCGAAAATTCCGAGGACATCTACGCCGGCATCGAATACGCGGCCCAGTCCGGCGAGGCCGCGCGGCTCATCGCGCTCCTGCAGGACGAACTGGGCGCGAAGTTACGCTTTCCCGGCACCTCGGCCATCGGCATCAAGCCCATCTCGCGCGAAGGTTCCGAGCGCCTGGTGCGCCAGGCCATCCAGTACGCGATCGACCACGACCGCAGCTCGGTGACCCTGGTGCACAAGGGCAACATCATGAAGTTCACCGAAGGCAGTTTCCGCGACTGGGGCTACGCGCTGGCGGTCGAGGAGTTCGGCGCGCGCCTGATCGACAAGGGGCCCATGTGCCGCGTCAGAAACCCCCGCACGGGCCGCGACATCATCGTCAAGGACGTGCTGACCGATGCGTTCATGCAGCGCGTGCTGCTGCGCCCGAGCGAGTTCGACGTGATCGCCACGATGAACCTGACCGGCGATTACATCTCCGACGCGGTGGCGGCCCAGGTGGGCGGGCACGGCATCGCGCCCAGCGCCAACATGTCCGGCTCGGTGGCGGTGTTCGAGGTCACGCATGGCCCGGCCCGGAAATACGCGGGCAAGGACTACGTCAATCCGGGCTCGCAGATCCTGGCGGCCGAGATGATGCTGCGCCACATGGGCTGGCTGGAAGCGGCGGACCTCATCATCAGCAGCATGGAAAAGAACATTCTGGCCAAGAAGGTCACCTACGACTTAGCCCGCCTGATGCCGGGGGCCGAACAAGTGTCGTGCTCGGGCTTCGGCCGGGCGATGATCGCCAATATGTAGGCCGTCGCCGTCCCCGCAAGGTCCAAGACACGGAGCCATGACACCGAAAAAACTGCTGGCGGGGGCAGCGGGCCTCGTCACCGTCCCGCTCGATCGCGCCGATATCGTGATGGCGCAGTACCGGGCGCTCGCGCAGCAGCTTCCGGTGATGCATCTGATCTTCATATCGAGCACCTGGATGGTCGCCATGACGCACATGGCGTATGCACCGCGGTGGCTGACGATCGCCGCGCCCGCGCTGCTTACCGTGGCAAGCGCCTCGCGGATCCTGCATTGGTGTGCGGCGCGCCGGACGGTTCCGACCGTCGAGACGGCAAGCCGCATGGTCGTGGGTGCGAACTGGCTGGCCGTACCGGTGGCTACGGTGTTCACGGCCTGGGCGCTGTGCCTGTTTCCCTATGGCGGCGCGTACGCGAAAGCGCATGTGGCCTTCTACATGGCGATCACCACCATGGGCTATGTGTTCAGCCTGAGGCAGCTCAGATCGGCCGCGATCATCATGATCGCCATCGTCAACATGGAGTTCGTCGGCTTTTTTGCCTCGACGGGCAGCCTGACGCTGATCGCCGTGGCCCTGAACATGGTCTTGGCCTCGATCATGTTCATGATCATGGTCTTGCGCAATTACCGCGCGTTCATCGACATGGTCGACGGGCTTCGGGCCGAAGAGCGCATACACAGGCTGGCGCACCAGGATGCGCTGACGGGCCTGCCGAACCGCGCGTCGTTTCTCGAACAGCTCGAGCGCAGCCTTGCAGACTCCGAAGGGACGCTGGGCCTGCTCTACATCGATCTGGACGGATTCAAGTTCATCAACGACGGCCGCGGCCACTACGCCGGCGACGAGCTGCTGCGCCAGGTTGCCCGGCGGCTCGACGCGCAATGCCTGCATGCGCAGGGCATGTCGCTGGGGCGGATCGGCGGGGACGAATTCGCGGCGCTGCTGCGCAATACCGGCGAACAGGAAATCGGCCGCATGGCGGCGCGCCTGGTGGACGCGCTTTCGGCGCCCTATGTGCTTGAAAATGATGCCCAGGTGCGCATCGGCGCATCGGTCGGATGCGTGCTGACCGCGCGCCGCGGCGAAACCGCCGCGACCCTGCTGGCGCATGCCGGCATGGCGCTGTACGCCGCCAAGGCGGCAGGCAAGGGTACCTTCCGCCTGTTCACGGCGCAGATGGAAAGCCACGTGCAGGAGCGCCTGCGGCTGGAGACGCAACTGCAGGCAGCGCTGCAGCAGGAGCAGGACATCTTCGTCTTCTACCAGCCCATCGTCGATATCGCGTCGCGCCAGGTCATGGCCAGGGAGGCGCTCGTGCGCTGGCGCAATCCCGGGCGCGGCTGGGTGTCTCCCCAGGAATTCATCCCGGTCGCCGAGGGCAGCGGATTGATCGACCAGATCGGCCGGTTCGTGCTGCGGCAAGCCTGCCGCGAGGCCATGCACTGGCCGGACGGCGCGAGCGTCGCCGTCAACGTCTCGGCGGTGCAGCTGGGACGAGGAACCATGGTGCCGGCCATCGCCGAGGCCATCGCCGAGGCGGGGCTGCAGCCGTCCCGCCTGGAAATCGAGGTGACCGAGACCGCCCTGCTGCGCGAAGACGGTGCCGTGGCGGCCGAGCTGCGCGAGATCCGGGCCATGGGCGTGCGCATCGCGCTGGACGATTTCGGGACCGGCTTTTCGTCGCTGGCCCATGTGCGGATCTTCCCGTTCGACAAGATCAAGATCGACGGCTCGTTCGTGCGCGACGCGCTTGAGCGGCCCGACTGCGCTGCGGTGGTGCAGGCCATAGCGGACCTGGGCAAGAGCCTGGGGGTCACGACCGTGGCCGAAGGAGTCGAAACCATGGAGCAACTGGTCTGCGTCACGCAGAAAGGCTGCATGCAAGTGCAGGGCTATTTCTTCGGCCGTCCCGCGCCGAGCGAGGCGGACGCCGCCCGCATCGCCGGTTTCGATGGGGAGTGCGTCCAGGCGGCCGGGCCCGGGTCGGCGGCGGCGCCCGGCTGAGGCCGCCATTTGCGCCGCAGCCCAGTCCGGCGCGGTCGGCGTCGGCCGGTGCCATATTGGTGCGGGCATGACACCGCGCAGGTGCGCCCTGCTGGCAGGCATTGCACCGTCCTGAAGCGATTGACTCATACGGCGCGTTGATCCGGCTGTGTAGTGCAGAGAAATGAAAAGCTGGCATGCGGCTTGCTTAAAGCTCCATGTCAGAGTGCGTCCGCACTTTGCTTCTCGCCGACCGACAAGGAAACTTTCCCATGCTGCCTGTCTCCAACAAGCGCTATCTCTGCCTTAGCGCAGGAATTCTGTTTGCCGCATTGTCCTTTCCCAGCTGGGCCGACGACACCGCCAAGGCCTCGCAGGCTGCGCAACCGGACTACACGCTGGTCCCCAACATCGGCGTGGCCAGCCAGTATCGTTATCGCGGCCTGATGCAATCGGCCGGTTATCCGGCCGTCTCGGG
>DAIDKG010000116.1 GCA_027450125.1 Bordetella sp.
GCTGCGACCGGTCGTTCTGGCACTGGACGACGATGCCGCTGGGCATGTGCGTGATGCGCACCGCCGAGTCGGTCTTGTTGATGTGCTGCCCGCCCGCGCCGCTGGCGCGGTAGGTGTCGACGCGCAGATCGGCCGGGTTGATCTCGATCTCGAAGGAGTCGTCGATCTCGGGATAGACAAAGACGCTGGCGAACGACGTATGGCGCCCGCCCGACGAGTCGAACGGGCTCTTGCGCACCAGGCGATGCACGCCGGTTTCGGTGCGCAGGTAGCCGAAGGCGTATTCGCCCTCGATCTTGATGGTGGCCGACTTGAGACCGGCGATTTCGCCCTCGGATTCCTCCATGAGCTCGGCCTTGAAGCCCTTGCGCTCGGCGTACTTCAGATACTGGCGCAACAGCATGGAGGCCCAGTCCTGCGCTTCGGTGCCGCCGGCGCCGGCCTGGATGTCCACGAAGCAGTTCAGCGGATCGGCCGGATTGGAGAACATCCGACGAAATTCCAGGCCTTCGAGGAGGGTTTGAAACCCGTTTGCGTCTTCGTCGACGGCCAGCATCGTGTCGTCGTCGGCATCGGCCGCGGCCAGCTCGAAGAGCTCGCGCGCATCCGCGATGCCCGTGTTCAGCGCGCTCAGGGTGTTGACGATGTCTTCCAGGGATTTCTTTTCACGGCCCAGATCCTGGGCGTGCTTGGGATCGTCCCAGACCTTGGGATCTTCCAGTTCGGCGTTGACTACCTGCAGGCGCTCGGCTTTGGCGTCGTAGTCAAAGATACCCCCGTAGCGCCAGCTCGCGCTGCGCGTAGTCGGCCAGCCGGCCGGAGATCTGGTTCTGGCGTTCTGCTTCCATGGGGTTTTCCTGGTCTTTTTTGCGATGCGAAACCTGCTATTTTAGCGCGTTAGCTAAAAGGCTACCGAAGTTCCGGGCTTCGGCTCGCGAGCCTTCCGGGCGCGCGGGGCATTTTCATAATTATGGAGACAGAAATGAATCAACCCTTACAGGGTGCTTCGAGTGCCGAAGAGGACCGCATCTATGCCAAGGTGGGCTGGCGCCTCATCCCCTTCCTGGTGCTGTGCTATGTGGTGTCCTATCTGGACCGGGTGAACGTGGGCTTCGCCAAGCTGCAGATGCTCAAGGACCTGAACCTGAGCGACGCGGTCTACGGCCTGGGCGCGGGAATTTTCTTCATCGGCTATTTCATCTTCGAGGTGCCCAGCAACCTGATCCTGCACCGGGTGGGCGCCAGGGTCTGGATCGCCCGCATCATGATCACGTGGGGCATCGTCTCGGCCGCCATGATGTTCACCAACTCGGAAGCAACCTTCTACGTGCTGCGCTTCCTGCTGGGCGCTGCCGAGGCCGGATTCTTCCCCGGCATCGTGCTCTATCTGACTTATTGGTACCCCAGCGCTCGCCGTGGCCGCATGACGACCATGTTCATGCTGGCCATTCCCCTGTCGGGCCTGATAGGCGGCCCGATCTCGGGCTGGATCATGTCCTCGTTCAGCAGCCATGGCCTGGCCGGATGGCAATGGCTCTATCTGCTCGAGGGCATTCCTGCGATCATCGTCGGCATCGTCGTGCTGTTCTACCTGGACGACCGCATCGAAAAAGCCCACTGGCTGACCGACAGCGAGAAGGCGGTCCTGGTCCGCAACATCAAGGCCGAAGAGCAGACCAAGGAAGAGCCGTCCATCCTTACGGCTATGAGCATGCCGCGGGTATGGATCATGGCCTTTACCTACTTCGGTTTTGTCATGGGCTTGTATGGCGTCGGGTTCTGGCTGCCCAGCATCATCAAGAACACCGGCGTGTCCAGCACGCTCGAGATCGGCTTGCTGAGCGCGATACCGAACCTGTTTGCGATCATCGGCATGATCCTGATCGCGCGCAGCTCGGACCGCATGCGCGAACGCCGCTGGCACCTGGCCATCCCGGCCGTGGTCGCGGCGTTGGGACTGATCTGGTCGACCTCCGCGGGCGGCGTGGTGACCTCGATGATTGCCCTGACCATCGCCAACGTCGGCATCATCACGGTACTGCCGCTGTTCTGGAGCCAGCCTACGGCCATATTGAGCGGCGCGGCCGCTGCGGCCGGCATCGCACTGATCAACTCGGTGGGCAATCTTGCGGGTTTCTTCAGCCCCTCCCTGGTCGGGTGGCTGCAAAGCACGACGGGCTCGACCACGTCGGGCATGTACCTGCTGGCGGCAAGCCTGGTGGTCGGCGCGCTGCTGGCCCTGTCGCAGCCGGCCAGGCTGGTGAACAAGTAATCCGCGCGCCTGCGCAACAGGAACGGCGCATCCCTTTCTGGGGGATGCGCCGTTTTTTCGCGTTGGCGGCATTCTCGTCGGCCCGGCCGGCGTGGCCGGCGCCTTCATGTTTCGAACAGCTGCGCCCCGATGTACGACCCGGGTTCCACGCCCGGCGGGCACGCGAAAATGGCGCTGCCGACGTGCGTGGTGAACTGGTTCATCATGTCGAACCTGGACAGTCTTTCGTTTATCGGAATGAAGCCGGTGCGCGGATCGCGCTGGTGCGCAATGAATATAAGCCCGGCGTCGTATTCCGTTTCCTGGCGCCAGGGCGGCCAGCGCTCGATGTAGAAGTCGGTGCCTTCGTTGTAGGAGTAGGCGCGGCGCAGGATCTGCGCGCCGTTGTTCAGCGCCGCGTTCGACAACCTGACGTGGGAGTTGTCCGGAATGATCGCATTGCCGTCCTTGTCCACGGCATCCAGATCGATCGGGTCCGTCTCATGCCTGCCGCCTAGCGGCGCGCCGCTGTACTTGTGGCGGCCGATGACCGATTCCTGGAAACCGCGTTCCATCTGGTCCCAGTGTTCCAGGGTGATTCGGATGCGGCGTACGACCGTATAGGTGCCGCCGCGCATCCATGCCGGGCTTTGTTCGTCGGCCCAGACGAATTTTTTCATCTGTGCCGCGTCCTGAATCGGGGGATTGCTCGTGCCGTCCTTGAAACCCATGAGATTGCGAGGGGTCTGGCCCTTTGGGGCGGACAGGAATCCCGCCTGTCCCCAGCGCACCCGCGCGCGGCCATAGGCGGCGCGGGCCAGTTGGCGCACGGCATGAAAGACCACCTGGGCATCGTTGGCGCAACCCTGGATGAACAGGTCGCCGCCCGTCTTTGCGGGCAGCAGCTGGTCGCCAATGAAATGCGGCAGATCGACAAGCTGGGGCGGGCGGCGCCCGGCCAGGCCGTAGCGATCTTCGCCATTGTTCCCGGTGAACATCCCGGGCCCGAAACCGAAGGTCAGCGTGAGATTGGACGCACCCAGGCCGAGGGCTTCGCCCGAGTCCGCGGCCGGCTCGCTGCCGGGCTCTCTGAGCGAAGCGGCCGGTTCGCCGCGCGTCAGGCGGGCCGCCATGTCGGTCCAGGTCTTGAGCAGGGAAATGACGTCTTCGCGCTTTTCGGTCGTCAGGTCCAGCGACGCGACATAGGCGTGGCTTTGCTGCAGCGTGACGATGCCGCCTTGATGCTCACCGTAGAAGGCTTCCACGCCCTGGGTCGTGGACGCGGCTGCGACGGCCTCCCGCGCCTGGACGACGTTCGCGCCAAGGGCGCCGGCCGAGACCGCCGCCGCGCCGCCGGCTTTAA
>DAIDKG010000117.1 GCA_027450125.1 Bordetella sp.
AAGGCGAAGGCGCTGTCGGCCAGGGCAAAGATGAAACCGCCGTGGCAGGTGCGATGGCCGTTGAGCATATCGCCGCGCACCGTCATCGTCAGCCTGGCATAGCCCGGCGCGACTTCGACCACGCGCATGCCCAGACCCTGCGTGGCCGGGTCCTTGGCGTACATGCCCTCGGCCACGGCCTGCGCCAGGGCTTGCGGATCGGTGGGAACATTCATGACTGCGCTGTCCATCACTCTCCCCTGAAACGCGGCGTGCGTTTTTCCAGGAAAGCCGCCACGCCTTCGGCGTAGTCGCGGCTCCTGCCCATTTCGCGCATCAGGTCGCGCTCCAGGTCGAGCTGGGTCGACAGATCGTTGCCCAGGCTGGCCGCCAGGGCGCGCTTGGTGGCGGCCAGCCCTTTGGTGGGCGCCTGCGCGAAATGCAGCGCAAGCCTGTCGAGTTCGGCGTCGAACTGATCGTCGGGCAAGCATTGCCAGATCAGGCCCCAGTCCTGCGCCTGGCGCGCGGACAGCTTGTCACCCAGCAGGGCCAGGCCCAGCGCGCGCGCGCGGCCCACTAAGCGCGGCAACGCATAGGTGCCGCCGGTATCGGGAATCAGCCCCAGCTTGGAGAAGGACTCGATGAAACTGGCCGACTCCTTGGCAATGACGATGTCGCCGGCGAAAGCCAGGTTGGCCCCGGCGCCCGCGGCCACGCCGTTAACGCCCACGACCACCGGCATGGGCAGCGCGTGCAGGCGCCTGACCAGCGGGTTGTAGTAGGTGCCGACAGTCTCGCCCAGATCGATGGGTTCGTTCGAAGGCTTGCGCTCGCTCAGGTCCTGCCCGGCGCAGAAGCCGCGGCCCGCACCGGTGATGACCAGCACGCGGGCGCCTTCGGTTTCCACGCGCGTCATGGCATCGGCCACCTCGCCGTGCATGGCGGCGGTAAAGCTGTTGAGCTTGTCGGGCCGGTTGAAAGTCAGCCGCGCGATGCCGTCGCTCAGGTCGAAAAGAATGTTCTGATACGCCATGGCCCACTCACACGTGCCAGCGCGTCTGAACGACGCGAAAGCGGTTGGACACGAAAGCCGAGTCCGACAACGCCGCATTGGCGGCGGGGTTGGCGCCGGTGCCGTGGAAATCGCTGAAGGCCGCGGTCTGGTTGACGAAGACGGCGCCGGTGAGGTTGAGCGAGAGAGCCACGCCGGATTCCTCGGCGGCCTCCCGCGCCGCGTCGGCGACCTTCGGGTCGGTGCTGTAGACAGACAGGCTCAGCGCGCCGTGTTCCTGCACGCTGCGCCGCGTCAGTTCGATGCTTTGCGCGGTGGAATCAGTGGCCACCACGAAGGCGATGGGACCGAACCACTCCTGCGACAGCGCCGCGTTGCCCGCCTCGGCGCGCAGCAGCAGCGGCGTACGCACGCGGGCCTGCGGAAACTGCGGGTGTTCCAGTGTGCGGCTTTCTGCCACGACAGGCAGTCCCAGTGCGCGCGCCTTGTCGATGCGGGCCACCGTAGCCTCGTTCTGGATGGCGCCGAGAAACTCCACGGCCTTGGCCGGATCGGCCGTCAGCTTTTCCAGGGCCGTCCCGAGCGCGGCGGCCACGTCCTCGAAACTCATCGCGCCCTCTGCCGTGCGGATGCCGCCTCGCGGCACGTAGATGTTCTGCGGCGCGGTGCACATCTGGCCCGAATACAAGGCCAGCGAAAATGCCAGGTTGCGCGCCACGGCCTTGAAGTCCTCGGCCGAATCGATGATGACCTGGTTGACGCCGGCCTTTTCCGTGTAGACCAGGGCCTGGCGCGCATGCGTCTCGAGCCAGTCGCCGTTCTGCGTGCTGCCGGTGAAGTCGATGATCTTGACCTCGGGACGCAGGGCCAGGTCCTGCGCGGTGTCGTCGCCCGCCTCATGAGCGGCCAGCTGCACCACGTCGGGATCGAAGCCGGCCTCGGCCAGCACCTCGCGCGCAATTTTCACCGTGAGGGCCAGGGGCAGAATGGCGGCCGGATGCGGCTTGACGATCACCGTGTTGCCCGTGGCCAGGCTGGCGAAAAGCCCCGGATAGCCGTTCCAGGTTGGAAACGTGCAGCAGCCGATCACCAGCGCCACGCCACGCGGGGTGATGGTGAACTGCTTTTCCATGCGGATGGGCTCGTTCTTGCCCTGCGGCTTTTCCCACAAGGCCCGCGCCGGGATGCGCGCCATCTCCTGCCAGGCATAAGCCACAGCCTCCAGACCGCGGTCCTGCGCATGCGGGCCGCCGGCCTGGAAGGCCATGACGAAAGCCTGGCCGGTGGTGTGCTGGATGGCATTGGCGATCTCGAAAGTGCGCTTGTTGATCCGATGCAGGATTTCCAGCGACACGCCTACCCAGGTCCGCGGGCCGGCCTTGCGCCACTGCGCCAGAGCCCTGGCCGCAGCCCCGATCAGGGCGTCAGGCTTGACGCGCGGATAAGTGATGCCCAGCGCGAAGCCGAAAGGCGACATCTCGCCGCCCACACTACCTTCGGCCAGCGGCAGCTCGATGGGGAAAGGCTTGCCGCGCAGCGCCTCGAAGGCCGCCCCGCCCGCCTCGGCGGCGCCTTCGCCGTAGTTGCGCGGGCTGGGCGATTCGGGGTGCGGGCTCCAGTAGCCGCGCTCGGCGGCGACACGCTGGGCCTGTTCCAGCACGGCCTGATGGCGTTCAAAGAAATCGATGGACACTTGGTCTCTCCGCGGTGGGTTCGATGAATCGAATTATCGGTCTGAAATAAATAAAAGCCCGGACATAGGTCCGGGCGCATGCGCCGCTCAGGTTTCCTGGTCGAAATCCAGCACCAGCTTGTCGCTGACCGGAAAGCTCTGGCAGCTGAGCACGAAGCCTCGCGCCACTTCGTAGTCTTCCAGCGCGAAGTTGGCGTCCATGTCCACCTCACCCTGGACGACCTTGCAGCGGCAGGTGGAACACACGCCACCCTTGCAGGAGTACGGCAGGTCGATGCCCTGCGCCAGCGCCGAGTCGAGCACGCTGTCGCGGTTCTTGTCGATGAAGAAGCTGCGGCTGTGGCCGTCCTTGACGACCGTGACTTCACACTGACCCTTGCCCGGCGCGGCGGCGGCATCGCGGCCAGTGCGCAGCGAGCGCGGCCCCTTGGGCGCGCCGAAAAGCTCGAACTTGATGCGATCGCCGGGCATGCCCAGCGCCTGCAGGCGCTGGTTGACGCTTTCGATCATGTCGTGGGGACCGCAGATGAAAGCGTAGTCGATGGATTCGATCGGCATCCAGGTTTGCGTCAGTTGGGCCACCTTGTCGCCATCGAGGCGCCCGTTCAGGAGGTCGATATCCTGCGCCTCGCGGCTCATGATGTACACCAGCGAGAATCGCGCCATATAGCGGTTCTTGATGTCCTCGATCTCTTCGCGAAACAGCACCGAGGACGACGCTCGGTTGCCGAAGAACAGTGTGAAGCGGCTGTTCGGCTCGGTGGATAGCGCCGTTTTCACCAGCGACAGCACCGGCGTGATGCCGCTGCCCACCACGAAGGCGGCATAATGGCGCGACAGCCCCGGGTCGAAGTCGATGGTGAAGCTGCCCGCCGGCGGCATCACGTCCAGGGTCTGCCCCGGCTGCAGCTCGTGGTTGGCCCAGGTCGAGAACACGCCCTCGTCGATCTTCTTGATGGCGACCCGCAGCCGGCCCTCGTCGGGCGCCGAGCAGATCGAATACGAACGCCGCACCTCTTCGCCGTCCAGGCGGGTGCGCAGCGTCAGGTACTGCCCGGGCCGAAAGGCGAACTCGGACGCCAGCGCGTCGGGCAGCTCGAAGGTAACCACCACCGCATCGCGCGTATTGCGCTCGACGCCGGCGACTTTCAGCTTATGGAAGGAACTGCTCATCGCGCCGCTCCGCAATCAATGGGTCTTGAAATAATCGAAAGGCTCGCGGCAGGCGCCGCAGCGGTAAAGGGCCTTGCAGGATGTCGAGCCGAAACCGCTCACCAGGCGCGTATCGCGCGAGCCGCACAGCGGACACGCCACGGCAGGCACGTCGGCGCGGCGCAGGATGCCGGAGACATCGACGGCCCGTTCGGCCGGCGGCGCGATGCCGTAGTCGGCCAGCGCGCGGCGGCCGCGCTCGCTCATCCAGTCGGTAGTCCAGGCGGGCGCAAGGCGGGTCTGCACGCGCGTGCTGCCCACGCCATGCTCGCGCAGGACGCTCTCGATGTCCTGCGCGATTTCGCGCATGGCCGGACAGCCCGAATACGTGGGCGTGATGGTGACCACGCAAGTCTGGCCTTCCCACTGCACGTCGCGCACCACGCCCAGGTCCAGCACCGACAGCACCGGGATCTCGGGGTCGGGCACGGCCTGAAGCCACTGCATGACCTGTTCGGACGAAACGGCCTCGGCACTCACCACACGGCTCCGGGATAAGCGCGCTGAAGATGCTGCATTTCGGCCAGCACGTAGCCCAGCTCTTCGGTGTGGCGTCCCTGACGGCCGCCGCGCAGCAGCGCGTGGCTGGCCTGAGCCTCGTCGGGCACGGCAAGCGTGGCCTCCTGCAGCACGTCGCGCACATGCGACAGCCACGGCCCGCGCAGGCTGGCCAGCTCGCAGCCCAGGCCGCGCGCGGCGACATCGCGGTCGATGTCGTCGTCGATGAAGAGCTCGCCGGTGTAGCGCCACAGTTCGTCCACCGCCGCCTGCATGCGCGCATGGCTTTCGTCCGTGCCGTCCCCCAGGCGCACCACTAGGTCGCTGGAGCGGCGCACGTGGTAAGTGACCTCCTTGATGCCCTTGGCCGCGACAGCGGCCACGCGTTCGTCCGCGGATTTGGCCAAGCCCTGCAGCAGGTAGTAGTGCCAGACGTCGTAGCAAAACTGGCGCGTCATGGTCTGGGCATAGTCGCCGTTGGGACGCTCGACCAGCAGCGGATTGAGGAACTGGGGTGCGTCGCGATGATAGGCCAGCGCGTCTTCGTCGCGTCCGGCCGCCTCGACTTCGCCGGCCAGCGTCAGCCACATGCGCGCCTGCCCCAGCAGGTCGAGCGCAGTATTGGCCAGAGCCATGTCTTCTTCGAGGACGGGGCCGTGGCCGATGAGCGCGCCCAGGCGCTGCGCCAGGATGAGATCGCCGTCGCCCAGGCGCAGCAGGTATTGGAATAGTGTCTTGTCCATGGTCTGCGGCCCCCGGTTTTTACATGTGGATTTCGTCGGGCATGGGGAAGAAGGTCGGGTGCCGGTAGACTTTGTCGTTGGCCGGCTCGAACAGCGGCTCTTTGTCGGAGGGGCTGCTGGCGACAATGTCCGAGGCGCGCACGACCCAGATGCTCAGGCCTTCGTTACGGCGGGTGTAAACGTCGCGGGCGTTGTTGATGGCCATTTCGGCATCGGGCGCGTGCAGGCTGCCCACGTGCTTATGGGCCAGGCCGTGCTGGCTGCGGATGAAAACTTCCCAGAGGGGCCACTCTTTGCTCATGATCTGTTCCTCTTGAATCCTGTCTCTGTGCTTTCTTGCGAACCATCGGTTGTTGATATCCGACGATTTTTGAGTTCTTAAGACGCCGAGGCTGCCCTGCGCAATTCCGATGCTCGCCGCTTTCGCGGCTGCGTCGGCCGCCCCGTGCTTCGGATTGCTCCGGGGGCCTCGGCCATCAGCCGCCTGATACTGCGGTTTTAACGGCCCATCATGCGCTGATGCTGAGAGCCGTCGGTAGGGGCAAGGGAGTCCGAAGCGCGGAGCGGCCATCCGCAGCCCGCCGGGCGAGCATCGGAACTCCCGCAGTCCTGCCGGCGGCGGCTTGAGAAAACCAGCGATTCGGGGAAATTCAGTGAATTTCGCGCGCCTGGACGTCGATGACGTCGGTGGCAGCCTTGGCGTACGGCTGGCCGGGCGCGTTGAACGGATGCATCGGGCCGCGCCGCTGCTGCCAGTAGGCGCGCACGCCGAAAGGCTTGCCGCGCAGTCTGGCCACGACATAGAGCAGGCCGATCGCGACGGCCGTCGAGACCATGAAGACAATCGCCATGGCCGCGCCGACGAGGGCGATCAGGGCGAAGCAGATGTTGCGCAGCAGGCGAGGGAGAAAGTCGTTCATGGTGATATCCGCTATTCTTGCGGGATAAGCAGTGGGCGCAACGGTACGACGCCCTCCCAAGCCGATCCAGACATCAATGAGTATAACGATAGAGCAAGTCCGTGCCGCGCTGCGCACGGCACATGATCCTTACAGTCGATTGCCGCTGGCCGCATCTGTAAAAGATCGTGACATCCAGGCGGGGCCCACCGGGCTGTCCGTGCGTATCGAACTGGGCTATCCGGCCGGCTATGCCCAGGCCGAGGTGGCCGAGATCGCGCGCCGGACGCTGGCCGCGGCCGGCGCGCCCGACGCGCGCGTGACGGTGGATTGGACGGTCGGCCCGCACGCGGTGCAGGGCACGCTCAAGCCGCTGGCCACGGTGCGCAACATCATCGCGGTGGCCTCGGGCAAGGGCGGGGTGGGCAAGAGCACCACGGCCGTCAACCTGGCCCTGGCCCTGGCGGCCGATGGCGCGCGGGTGGGCGTGCTGGACGCCGACGTCTACGGCCCGAGCGTGCCGTTGATGCTGGGCCTGAAGGACAAGCCCGTCAGCAAGGACAACAAGTCCATGGAGCCTCTGCAGGCCCATGGCATCGAGGCCAATTCCATCGGACTGCTGGTCGAGGCCGATTCGCCCATGATCTGGCGCGGCCCCATGGCCACGCAGGCGCTGGAGCAGCTGCTGCGCCAGACCAACTGGGGCGGCCTGGACTACCTGCTGATCGACATGCCGCCGGGCACGGGTGACATCGCGCTGACCCTGGCGCAGAAGGTACCGGTAGTCGGCGCCATCATCGTCACCACGCCGCAGGACATCGCGCTGCTCGATGCGCGCAAGGGCCTGAAGATGTTCGAGAAGGTCGATGTGCCGGTGCTGGGGGTGGTCGAGAACATGGCCATGCACATCTGCACCCGGTGCGGCCACGTGGAGCACATCTTCGGCGAGGGCGGCGGCCAGCGCATGGCCGCGCAGTACGGCGTGGCCTGGCTGGGCAGCCTGCCGCTGGCCCTGGACATCCGCGAGCAGGCAGACTCGGGCACGCCCATCGTGGCGGCGCGGCCCGACGGCGAGGCCGCCGGACTCTACCGCGGCATTGCGCGCAAGCTGGCGGCCCTGGTGGCCGGCCTGCCGCGCGACATGGCGGGCAAGCTGCCGGACGTGGTGGTCAAGCCGGCCTGATTAAAATGCACGGCCATACTGCAATCACAAGGCAAGCGAGCTGACCCATGAGCATCAAGAGCGACCGTTGGATACGCCGGGCCGCCCAGGCCGGCATGATCGAACCCTTCGAGGCCGGTCAGGTGCGCGCCGTGAACGGCCAGCGCATCGTCAGCTACGGCACCAGCAGCTACGGCTACGATGTGCGCTGCGCCGACGAGTTCAAGATCTTCACCAACATCAATTCCACCATCGTCGACCCCAAGGCCTTCGACCAGAAGTCCTTTGTGGATTTCAAGGGCGATGTCTGCATCATTCCACCCAATTCGTTCGCGCTGGCGCGCACCATCGAATACTTTCGCATTCCGCGCAGCGTGCTCACGATCTGCCTGGGCAAGAGCACCTATGCGCGCTGCGGCATCATCGTCAACGTGACGCCGCTCGAGCCCGAGTGGGAAGGCCACGTCACGCTCGAGTTCTCCAACACCACACCGCTGCCGGCCAAGATCTATGCAGGCGAGGGCTGCGCCCAGTTCCTGTTCCTGGAAAGCGACGATGTCTGCGAAACGTCTTACGCCGACCGCGGCGGCAAGTACCAGGGCCAGCGCGGCGTCACGCTGCCGCGCACCTGAGGCGAGGCGTTCATTGGCCGGGCCGCGCCTGGTTCAGCACGGCCCAGAGCCGTTCGGCCACCGGTGACATGTCGTTGGGCTGGCGATAGAGGCAGATTTCCACCGCAACGTCCCACGCTGGTCCCCCGGCCCGCTGCAGCCGGCCCTGGGCCAGGTCGTCGCGCACCAGCATGTCGGGTAGCCAGGCGATGCCTCGGCCTTGCAGCGCCATCGAGCGCAACAGCACGGCGTGGGGCGCGACGAAGGTCTCCCGCATGGTCAGGCCCGGGCTGTGCCTGAGCTTGTGCTGCACGATGCGGCCCAGTGCCGATGCGGCGTCGTAGGCCAGCAGAGGCATCGAGCCCCGGCCCTCCAGCGTGTGGACCGGTGCGGCCGCATCGTCGGGCGCCGCGGCACTGACGGGTATCAAAATGTCTGTGCCCAGCGTCGCCACGGGGTATTCCAGCTCGTCCATGCGACTGGCCGATTGCGCCTGCCGATGGCAGAGCAGGAACTGAACGCGCCGCTGCACCATGAGGTCTTCGCAGGCCTGAAAACTGTCGGACATCATCTGGATGGCGCCGACGTCCATATCGGATTCCAGGTTGACCAGCCATTGCGGAAAGAACATCAGCGACAGCGTGTGCGTGGCCGCGAATCGCAGACTGGCGGCTTCCTGCGCGTGGGCCAGGCGGGCCTTGATGCGGGCCGCCTCCAGGTCGGCCAGCACCTGCAGCAGCAGCGGCCGGAATTTACGGCCTGCTGCCGTCAGGTCCGCGGGGTGGGCGCTGCGGTCGAAAAGCTCCACGCCCACCCATTCTTCCAGGGCGCGGATGTGCCGGCTGAAGGCCGGCTGGGCGATGGAACGGACTTCAGCAGCGCGCGAGAAGCTGCCCGTTTCGGCCAGCGCGCAGAAGTCTTCCAGCCATTGCATGTCGAGCGGACGGTTGCCGGGACCCATATGGTGCAAAGCAGCAGAGATAGTTGTATGCGATTCGAGTATTGGACGCCGGGTGCGGCCGCCTCGATCATGGCGTCATTCCGACACGCACGACATTGGAGACGACCATGCCTTCCATCCAGAACTACCGCGGCATTATCCCCGCAATTTCCTGTCCGTTCACGGACGATCACCGCATCGACGAACCCGCACTGCGCCGGCTCGCCGCCTGGCTGGCCGATCATAAAGGCGTGGTCGCCGTCATGACCAACGGCCATACCGGCGAAGTCTTTTCGCTGACTCCGGCCGAACGGGCCCGGGTCACGCGTATCGTGGCCGACGAACTGCGCGGCCGCCTGCCGGTGATCTCGTCCATCGTGTGCGAAGGCGTCGTCGAGGCGGCCGAACATGCCCGCGCCGCGCGCGAGGCGGGCGCGGCGGCGCTGGACGTGATGCCGCCGCATCATTGGCTGCGCTTCGGCTTCACCTCCGGCCACGCCCTGCAGTATTTCGAGGCCATTCACAAAGCGGCTCCCGATCTGGATCTGGTATGCCACGTGTATCCGGCCTGGACGCGCGCAGCGTACTCGTCGCAGCTGCTGGCCGATCTGGCCCGGCTGCCCTATGTGCAGGCCTTCAAGGTGGGCCAGCGCGACATGAACAAATACGCCCGCGACATTCAGGCCCTGCGCGAGGCCGACGCTTCCAAGGCCATCCTCACCTGCCACGACGAATATCTGCTGGCATCGATGGTGCAGGGCGTGGACGGCGCGCTGGTGGGTTTCGCCACCTTCATTCCGCAGCTCATCATCGATCTTTGGGAAGCGGTCAAGGCCGGCGACCTCAAGCGCGCCCAGGCCATCCAGGCCGTCATCACGCCGCTCAAGGACGCGGTGTACGGCGGCGGCGAGCCCACCGGCGAAGCGCATGCGCGCATGAAGTCCGGCATGTACCTGGCCGGCGTGATCGACAACCCGGCGGTACGTCCGCCCACCGAAGCGCCGGGCAAGGCCGAACTCGACGCCCTGCG
>DAIDKG010000118.1 GCA_027450125.1 Bordetella sp.
TCGCCGCGTCGGCCGATGGCGACGAAGCGCTCGGCCAGCGCGGCGTCGAATTCGGCCATCAGGCGGTGCAGCAGTCCGGCGTCGGTGCGCGCGACGAGGTCGCTTGCGCTGCCCATCGCGCCCGTCGGCTGCGCGCGCAAACCCTGCCCGGTCGACACCAGCGTGAACGCGCTGCTGCAATTGCGGCAGTACAGCGCGTGGCCTTCGACGTCGTCGCGCTCGCGCACCAGGGTCGGCCCGCAGTGCGGGCATTCCAGCAGCGGGATGCCGTCATCGCTGTGGCTGGCCACATGCGACCATTCGCCGCGTCGGCCGATGGCGACGAAGCGCTCGGCCAGCGCGGCGTCGAATTGCCGCCCGGCCTGCGCGGCGATGATGTCGAGCGCGCGATCGATCGGCATCGCCGCGCGGTAGGGGCGGGCGCTGGTCATCGCGTCGAAAGCATCGCAGATGCCGACGACGCGCGCAGCCGGCGCGATGGAGTCCGCCTTCAGTCCGTGCGGATAGCCGCCGCCGTCGGGTCGTTCGTGGTGCGAGCCGACGGCGTCGGCGACCCAGTGCGCGAACGGATGTGCTGACAGCAAGCGCAGGCCCACCTCTGGGTGGGTGCGCATGATCTGGAATTCAGCGTCGTCGAGCGGGCCAGGCTTGCGCAGCACCTGGTCGGGAACGCCGATCTTGCCGAGGTCGTGCAGGAAGCCACCGAGGCTGATGCGAGCGATCTCGGGCTCGGCCAGTCCGGCGTCGCGCGCCAGTGTCTGAGCGTAGCGCGACACCCGCCACAGATGCCCGCCGGTGTAGGGGTCGCGCGCCTCGACGAACCAGGCCAGGTTCAGCAGCGAAAGCAACCCCTGGCGGTCGCGGGCGCGGTTGCGGCCGAAAATGCTCATGACGACGTTGCGCATCGATAGTCTCCAGGATCTGGCGCGGCCTGGGCGGGCTTCACGCTTGTTCGCCGAGCAACTGCAGCAACTGGTCTGGACGCTGCGCGCCGAGCTTGATCGAGCGCACGGTGCCGCCGTCGACGACGGCCACGCTCGGCGTGGCGACCACGCCGAATGCGCGTGCCAGTTCGGTGTCACGGCTGACATCGACCTTGATCAGGTTCGGGTGCGTCTCGCGAATGAGGTCGACCGTCGGCATCATCACGCGACACGGGCCGCAATGCGGTGCGTGGAACACGTAGACGCGTCGCGCGCCGGGCGCCAGGTCGCCGTCGATCGCTGCGGTATCCGGCGCCCGGAGCCCCACCGCGCGCGAGGCGATGCGCTTGAGCCCGACCTGGATGACGATGAACGCGGCGAGCGCCGCGGCGATGATGATCGGCATGACGATGTCCATGAATCGCTCCTCCAATCGGCGGTGCCGGCATGATCTGGCCGGCGCGCCTGCCACTCAATGTCCGGCGGCTTGCGCCGCGATCGCGCCGAGCGCGCCACCCATCGCCCGGATCGGCCCGGCGTCGATGCCCAGCCCGTAGCGCCGGGCGAATGCGCCGGGTGCGGTGTAGCCGACCCAGACCCGATGCTGTGCGTCCTGCCAGACCATCATCTTGATGGGCAGGCTCAAGCCGGCGACCTGGTTCATGTGCATGAGCTTGGTTCCGAGGGTCGGGTTGCCGAAGATCACCAGCGTTGTCGGTCGCAAGGCCATGCCTGCCTGACGGGCGGCGCCGCTGTGATCGACCACGGCCAGGATTTTCAGATGTCGCGCGACGATGGCCTGCTTCAGGCGCGCGACGGTCTGCGCCATGGTGCCCGAACTCTGAGCCTGGATGATGTCCTTGTGCGGCGCCGCCGCGGTCGCGGCCGGCGGCAGCGCGAACAGCAGCGCGAACGGCAGCGAAAGAAGCCCTTTGTGCATCACGTACTCCGTGTTGTATCAAATCGGTGCTCGGCTTGTGCCACCGACCGACGCTGGTTGGTTGACGCTTGGTCGGGGTTGCCGCGATTTTCCTGACAGCGCAATCGATGCGAAGCGGAGCATTTGGCCGCGCCTGTCAGGAATGCCTGCCCATGTGCGACCAACTGCGCAAGGGCAGCGAGTCTGCCACAACAGGCGTCACGTTTCAGATGGGAGACCTTGCATGACCTATACGCGCAGACCTCGCGGGCGCTGGTGCGCCGGCTTCGGCCCCTGGTTGGCCGTCGCGATTGCTGCGCTGGCCGTCTGGGCCCAGCCGGCGGCGGCCATGATCGCGGGGCCGTTCCTCGCTCCAGACCAGGCGTTCCGGCTTTCGGCCAGCGAGCAGTCTCCGGATGCGCTGCGGCTGCAAGTGGTGATCGCCCGCGGATATCACCTGTACAAAGACCGATTCCGCTTTACGGCGCGCAGCGCCGAAGTCGCGCTCGGCGCTGCCCAACTGCCGCCGGGCCAGGTCACCCATGAACCGGCGCTGGGCCGCGACGTTGCCACCTACCGGAAGATGGTGGACATCCTGCTGCCGGTCGACCGTGCACCGGCGCACTTCCGCTTGACGGTGTCGTACCAGGGCTGTGCCGACGCGGGTCTGTGCTACGCACCGATCCAAAAGACCCTCGACGTCGCGTTGCGTGCTTTCGGCGGACCGGGCCAGGTTACGATCGTTCCTGCCTCCGGCGGTGCGCCTGACAGCAAGACCCCGTCCGCCGCGACGCGCGTTGCCGCCACCAGCGCTGCCGTCTGGCATCCGGCGGCGACGCCGCTGGCGCAGATTGGCGCCGTGACGCCACCCGGCCGCACCGCCGACATGTCACGCACGTCGCGCACCTCGCGCATCGGTGCCGCGCTCGCATCGGGGCGCCTGCTGCTAATCGTGCCGATGTTCCTCGGCTTCGGCCTGTTGCTGGCCTTCACCCCCTGCGTGCTGCCGATGCTGCCGATCCTGTCCGGAATCATCGTCGGCGAAGGCGCGAACGTGTCGCGGGGACGCGGCCTGGCACTGTCAGTTGCCTATGCGCTCGGCATGGCCATGGTCTACACGGCCATGGGGGTAGCTGCCGGGCTGCTCGGTCAGGGCCTGGCCGGGTGGCTGCAGAACCCGTGGGTGCTGGGCAGCTTCGCCGCGCTGCTGGTGCTGCTGGCGCTGTCGATGTTCGGCTTCTACGAACTGCAGGTTCCCGCCAGCCTGCAGACTCGCCTGTCGGCCGCGTCGGGTCGGCTGCGTGGCGGCCGCTATGTCGGCGTGTTCGTGATGGGCGGGATCTCGGCGCTGATCGTCGGTCCATGTGTGGCCGCACCCCTGGCCGGAGCACTGCTGTACATAGGCCAGACTGGCAACGCGCTGATCGGCGGCGCGGCGTTGTTCGCGCTGGCCGCAGGGATGAGTGTTCCGCTTCTGCTGGCCGGCCTGACAGCCGGGCACTTGCTGCCGCGCGCCGGCGCCTGGATGGAGGGTGTGAAGCGCTTCTTCGGCGTGCTGCTGATCGCCACGGCACTGTACATGGTCGGGCCTGTGCTACCAGCCTGGGTCGCCATGGCGCTGTGGGCACTGCTGGCCATTGTCAGCGCGACGTTCCTGCGCGCCTTCGACCGCCTGACCGACGACGCTTCAGGCTGGACGCGATCGTTCAAGGGCCTGGGGGTCACCATCGCGTTGGCCGGGGCCATGCTGATGGTCGGACTGGCCGGCGGCAGCCGCGACCTGCTGCAGCCGCTCGCCGGCCTGGGTGACGGCAGCGCCCATCGGCTCGGCGTCGCTGCTCCACGATTCGCCCGCGTGGGCAGCGTGTCCGAGCTCGATCACGTCGTGGCCGACAGTCGTGGCCCGGTCATGCTGGACTTCTACGCCGATTGGTGCGTGTCGTGCAAGGAAATGGAACAGCGCACGTTCGCCGACCCCGCAGTCGAGCGGCGCCTGGCCGGCATGACCCTGGTGCAGGCCGATGTCACCGCCAACACCACGGCCGAGCGAACGATGCTCGCCCGTTTCCACCTGTTCGGCCCGCCAGGCATTGTGCTTTTCGATCATGGCCACGAGCGCGCCGAAATGGTCGGCTTCCAGGATCCCGCGGGCTTTATCGGCGCGCTGGAGCGTGCCGGGTTGAGCTGACGCTGCCGGCAACGCATTCGCATGGCGCCGCGAAGATTCGGCAATCTTCGCATCGGCCTGCGCATGAGCAAGCAAGACTAATGCCAGTTTTTACGGGACAGGACGCTGGCCTGGATATTTCCAGAGCAAATAGGTCGGCCACTTGACCCGAAGCTGGCCTTTCCTGCGAGGCTGGAGCCCTCTGGTTTGAGCAGCCTGTTCGCCCATCACTTGCCCGACGCCCCGAAGTGGACTAGGAGCACGAGCTGCGCGCCGAGGCGTCAGGCGACGTCGAAAAAACTCCAGAGGGTCAGCTCGCTGTCGCTTGACGCAGGATTCGGGCAATAAGCCCGGACCGTCATCGATCTGCCAGCCAGGCTCCTGGCGGCGGCACCGATCAGTAGCAGGCGATTCCGCCCCGCCGCGAGATAGTTCGGTTTACGAGGCTTCCCAATCAATCATATCACACCTAGGGGGAGGGAGGAAGGGAGGGGGGATTTACGATGTTTTAATGTTGATGGCTGCTTATAGGTGTTCACTTATATGTGGGTTGCAATATCTTTTTGAAATGTAGGCGAACTCT
>DAIDKG010000119.1 GCA_027450125.1 Bordetella sp.
CGTTAAGCGGCGGCAGTTCCATGCTGCCGCCCCAGTCCGGCAGATCGGCCTCGGGGCCGCTCGCGCCAAAGCGCACCACCGGCCCGAACCGGCTGTCGCGCGTCACGCGCACCGACACCGGGCGGGACTCCGACGCCGCGCGCGTGGCGTCGCCGGACAGGAACGGCAGCGGCACCTGGAAGGCATCGAGCAGCGCCCGGGCCTGGGATTCGCTCAACTCCATCTGCCCTTGGGCCCTGGCGCTGGCGATCACGGCGCGCGCGCCGTCGATGTCCGGCGGCAGCGCAGGCGACTCCAGAGGCTGGGTCTGCTGCAGCAACTGCTGGTTGTAGTTGTAGGAAACCAGCACGCCGAGGGCATCCATCGCCGTCTCGGGCGTGCGAAAGGCCGGCGTGCCGGCATCGTCGAGCATGCGCCGCAGCGGCCGCATGGCCGCATCGCCCATCAGGCAGGTGATCACGGGCTTGCGCGCCTTGGGCGCGATTTGCGCCAGATGCTCGGCCACCGCGTGCATGTCGGTCAGCGGATCGGGCGCGAGCAGGGCCAGTACGCCATCCACGCCGGCATCGGCCAGCAGGCCGTCGAGCATGCCCTGGATACGCTCGGGCGTCAGGGGCGCATAGCTGATGACAGGATTGTCCAGGGCCGCGCCAGGTTCGAGCAGGCCCTGCAATGCGCGGCGCGTGCCCGGCGCAAGCCCGGCGCACGTGGTGGAGCCGTCCGCGCCGATCAGGTCCATGGCCAGTTGCGGCGGGCCGTTGCCGTTGGACAGCAGGGCCACGCGCCCGCCCTTGGGGCGGCGCACATGGCCCAGCACCTTCATCGCCGAGAACAGCTGCATGAAATAGCGCACGCGCACCGCGCCCGCGCGCCGCAGCGCGGTGTCAAACACCGCGTCGCCGTGGCCGGCCTTGAGCACGATGACAGGCTTGACGCTGGCCGCGGCGCGCAAGGCGCTCATGAACTCGCGCGCGGGGCCGGGGTTTTCGAGGTAAAGGACGATGCTGTCGCTGCGCGCGTCGCTGGCCAGGAAGTCCAGTGCCTGCGACAGGTCGACGCCGGCCTCGCCGCCCAGCGACACCACGGTGGAAAAGCCGATGTGCGCGTCCTCGGCCCAGTCCATGACGGCGGCGGCGATCGAACGCGACTGCGCCACCAGCGCCACGCGTCCGGCCAGCGCCAGCGACGGATACTGGCTGAGGTTGAGCCAGCTGTGCGGCCGCTGCACGCCGAAGGAATGCGGGCCGAGCAGGGCGCAGTCATGCTGCCTGGCCCAGGCCGCGCACAGGGCGCGCGTATCGGCGGGCTGGGCATCCGGCAGTTCGTGAGGCAGCACGATGGCGCTGCGCGGGGCCAACGCGGCCAGACGCCGCAGGGTCTCGGGCAAGGCCTGCGGCGCGACGCAGACCAGCGCGACGTCGGGCCGCGCGCCCGGCGCCAGGCCCTGGCAGGATTCGGGCAGCGCCGGCACCTGGCCGAACCCGCATGTCGCGACCGTGGCGCGCGCACGCCGCTCGGCCAGCAGCACGGCCAGAACAGGCAGGTCGCGGTCGGCCGCGACGACCAGGGAATCCGGTTCGAACAGAGGCGCTAAGGCGTGTCGCAGCATGTCGGCGCGAAAGTGCGGACTGCACTCATTTAAAATGGCGTGAATCCGCCCATCGTAACAAGACTGCGGCCTGTCCATCCATGGCCGCATGTCCGTTCATCGCGGCCCATCTGCGCCGCCTCGCCATGACCCAGCAATCGCCTTCCGTCGTCCGTACCCGCTTCGCGCCCTCGCCCACCGGCTTCCTGCATCTGGGGGGCGCGCGCACCGCGCTGTTTTCCTGGGCCTATGCCCGCCATCATCAAGGCGTCTTCGTGCTGCGCATCGAAGACACCGACGTGGAACGCTCCAGCCAGGAGGCCGTGGACGCCATCATCGACAGCATGGCCTGGCTGGGCATGCAGCCCGACGAAGGCCCCTTCTATCAGATGCAGCGCATGGACCGCTACCGCGAGGTGCTGGCCGGCATGCTGCAAGCGGGCACGGCCTACCATTGCTACAGCTCACCCGAGGAGGTCGAGGCCATGCGCGAGGCCGCCCGCGCACGGGGCGACAAGCCGCGCTACGACGGAACCTGGCGCCCCGAACCCGGCAAGACGCTCCCGCCCATCCCCGAAGGCCGCAAGCCGGTGATCCGCTTCAAGAACCCGCAGGGCGGCGCGACTGCGTGGAACGACCTCATCAAGGGCCCCATCAGCTTCGACAACACCGAACTGGACGACCTCATCATCGCGCGGCCCGACGGCACGCCCACCTATAATTTCTGCGTGGTGGTCGACGACATGGACATGCGCATCACGCATGTGCTGCGCGGCGACGACCACGTCAACAACACCCCGCGCCAGATCAACATCCTGCGGGCGCTGGGCGCCACGCTGCCCGAATACGGCCACGTGCCCATGATCCTGGGCCCGGACGGCCAGAAGCTGTCCAAGCGCCACGGCGCGGTCAACGTCATGGAGTACGACAAGGAAGGTTATCTGCCCGAGGCCATGGTCAACTACCTGGCGCGCCTGGGCTGGAGCCACGGGGACGACGAGCTCTTCACCCGCGAGCAACTGGTGCAGTGGTTCGACGCCGACCACCTGTCCAAGTCCGCCTCGCAATGGGATCCGAAGAAGCTGAACTGGGTCAACGCGCACTACATCCGGCAGATGCCCGAGGCCGAACTGGCCGAACGCGTCGCGCCGCGCATCGTCGCGCGCGGCGGCGACCCGCGGGCGGTAGACCTGCCCGCCGCCCTGGCGCTGCTGAAAGACCGCGCCGAAACGCTGGAGCAATTGGCCGACGGCGCCATGCTGTTCTGCGGCCCGTATCAAAAAGCGCCCGCCGAACTGGCCGAACAGCACCTGACGCCCTCCGCTCGCGAAGCGCTCGCCGCCTTTGCCGCACAGGCGCAAGCCACCGAATGGACCAAGGAAGGCATTGCCGCGCTCATCAAGACCGTGCTGGCCGAGCGCGGCCTGAAAATGCCGCAGCTGGCCATTCCCCTGCGCGTGGCCGTCACCGGCCGCGCCCAGACGCCGGCGGTCGATGCCGTGCTTGCGCTGCTGGGCAGGCAGGCCGTGCTCGAGCGCCTGGCCGCGATCTGACCCTTCGCGCAGGCCGCCTCAGTCGGGCAGCCGGAACCCGGGCGGCATGCGCCGCTCGACCAGCGTGCGCCCGTCGCTCAGGCTGCGCAGGACAAGGCGGCCGCTGCTCAGTTTCTCGACGCGATAGCGGTTGGCGTAGATCGGATCGGTGGTGTCGACGTCCTCGCCGTGGGAGGACGTGGTCTGCATGGTGAGTATGCCGTCGGCCACCTGCCAGCAGCCCTTCTCGTCCAGGGCCGGACGCACCTGGCGGCCGAACCTGAGCTGCGAAGCGTAGCTCATGCGACCGTCCGCGGAAAAAATCTTCAGGGACCGGTAGTTGCCCGCCACGCCCTTGGGACGGGACGTCGAATACCAGGTGCCCACCATCGGATCGCCCGGCCGGGCCGGGACGCAGACCACGCCGGCGGGCGTCTTGGGCGGGGCCTCGGGTGCAGGGGCGGGGATGTTCCTGGCGCAGCCGGCCAGAACCGCGAGCGCGGCGCATGCCGCGCCGGCCATCGACATTGAATACGAACGACGCATGATTCCGTGGGCCTTCAGCCCGTCAATCCCAAATCCGCGCCTCGCGGCACGGCAACTCGACACGCAGCCGCCACTCTAAAGACCGCGAACCGGCAAGGCAATCGCCGCGCGCATGCCGCGCCCGGTTCGGGCTCGGCATGCTGCAACGGCACAACACTGCGGCCGGCGCGGCGCTACAAAGGCAGCCTGACCTCGTGCTTGATCTCGCGCAGCGCCACGATGGTGCGGGTCTGGCGTATGCCCGGCAAATTGAAGAGAAACCGGTGCAGGAACTGATCATAGGCCTCCGGGCTTTCCACCAGGATCTTGAGCAGGAAGTCCGAGTCGCCCGTGACGGCATAGCACTCGAGTATCTCGGGCGCGTCGCGCACCGAGCGCTCGAAGTTCTCGACGGTGCTGGCGACGTGCCGCTCCAGGCTGATCTGCACGAACATGCAGCTTTGCAGGCCCACCTTGCTGCGGTCGACCTGGGCGTAGTAGCCCTGGATGACGCCCTCGGCCTCCAGCGCCTTGACCCGGCGCCACACCGGCGCAGTCGACAGCCCGACCCGGTCGGACAGCTGCTGGGCCGAAGCCCGGCCGTCCTGTTGCAGGGCGCGCAGGATGCCGATATCGGTTTTGTCCATTTTCATTGCAAATTTCCGGAAATCACGAAATATTCATTTCGTATTCTAGGGAATATCCGCCTCGAATACGCAATAAACGCATACCTCGGCTTGCCTATCATGGCTGCAAGATCATGGAGAACAAGCCCATCATGGACGGCACCCCCGCCACGCCGGCAGCACCCGGCGCGCCTATCGCACTGGATTACCGGCTCGATGACAACCTCACCCGCACCCAGGGCCGCGTGTTCCTCACCGGTACACAAGCGCTGGTGCGCACGCTGCTCACCCAGGGCAGGCTGGACCGCGAGCGCGGCCTGAACACGGCGGGCTTCGTCTCCGGCTACCGCGGCTCGCCGCTGGCCGGCGTGGACCTGACCCTGTGGAAGGCGCAGGCCCTGCTGCAGGCCAACGACGTGCGCTTTCTGCCCGGCATCAACGAAGACCTTGCCGCCACCGCCGTCATGGGCACCCAGCAAGCGGGGCTGCGCGCCGACCGCAAGGTCGATGGCGTCTATGCCATGTGGTACGGCAAAGGCCCGGGGCTGGACCGCGCCGGCGATGCCCTGCACCACGGCCACGCGGCAGGCGCCTCGCGCCACGGCGGCGTGCTGATGGTGGTGGGCGACGACCACGCCGCCGTATCCTCCTCCATCCCGCATGCCAGCGAGGCCTCGCTCATGGGCTGGATGGTGCCCATCGTCAATCCCGCCTCGGTCAGCGAGTACGAGACCTTCGCGCTGTGGGGCTGGGCGCTGTCGCGCCACGCGGGCACCTGGGTGGCGTTCAAGGCGATTTCCGAAACCGTGGAAAGCGGCCAGTCTTTCGAGCTGGCGCCCACGCCGGACTACGCCATGCCCGACGATCCGCTGCTGCCGCGCGAATCGACCGAATACGACACGCGCGGCTTTCTCAGCCTGGCCATCGAGGAACGCATGCTGCGGCGCCTGGACGCGGTCAAGGCCTTCGCGCGGCGCCACGGCATAGACCGCCTGGCCTGGCCAGCGCCGCGCGCCCGGGTCGGCATCGTCGCCGCGGGCAAGGCGTATCTGGACACCCTGGAGGCGCTGCAGCGGCTGAACATATCGCAGGAGGCCGTGCGCCTGTACAAACCCGGCCTGACCTGGCCCATGGATGCCGGGCGCCTGCTCGAATTCGCCGCAGGCCTCTCCCACATCCTGGTGATAGAAGAAAAGGGCGCGGTGGTCGAGAGCCAGGTCAAGGACCTGCTCTTCAACCTGCCGCAACACCCGTCGGTATGCGGCCGCCTCGACCTGGACGGCAAGGCGATGATTCCGCCGGGCGGCCAGTTGCGGCCCTCGCTACTGGCCGCGCCGCTGGCCGGCTGGCTGCAGCGCGCGGGCGGCATCGCGGCGTCCGCCGACGCGGGCCTGCAATGCCCGGCGCCCCTGCATAACGAGGCCGACGGCATGCGCCGGCGGCCCTATTTCTGTTCTGGCTGTCCGCACAGCACCTCGACCAAGGTGCCCGAAGGCAGCCAGGCGCTGGGCGGCGTGGGCTGCCACTACATGGCCACCTGGATGGACCGCAATACCAGCGGCCTGACGCAGATGGGCGGCGAGGGCGCCGACTGGGTGGGCCTCGCGCCGTACGTGGACATGCCCCACGTCTTCCAGAACATGGGCGAGGGCACCTACTACCACTCGGGCTACCTGGCCATCCGCCAGGCCGTCGCGGCGCGCGCCAACATCACCTACAAGATCCTTTTCA
>DAIDKG010000120.1 GCA_027450125.1 Bordetella sp.
GACGGTGCAGCTGCTGCGGCGCATGTACTGCTTCCAGCTGTCGCTGCCCGACTCGCGGCCGCCGCCGGTCTCCTTCTCGCCGCCGAACGCGCCGCCGATTTCGGCGCCGCTCGGGCCGAGATTGACGTTGGCGATGCCGCAGTCGCTGCCCGATGCCGACAGGAACCGTTCGCTCTCGCGCATGTCCGTGGTGAAGACGCACGAGGACAGGCCGTGGTGCGCGGCGTTGTTGGCCTCGATCGCATCCTCGAACCTGCCGTACTTGAGCACGTACAGAATGGGCGCGAACGTCTCGGTCAGCACGATATCGGTCTGTTCAGGCATCTCGACGATGGCCGGCCGCACGTAGAAGCCCTTCTCGTTGCCGGCGACCACATGGCGTTCGCCGCCGAAGACCTTGCCGCCTTCTTTCCTGGCCTGCTCGAGCGCGGCCTGCATGCGGTGGAACGACGCCTCGTCGATGAGCGGGCCCATGAGCGTGCCCTGCTCCAGCGGATTGCCGATCCTGACCTTGCCGTAGAGGGCCTTGAGGCGCTCGACTGCCTGGTCGTAGACGCTTTCCTGCACGAACAGGCGGCGCAGCGTCGTGCAGCGCTGGCCGGCGGTGCCCACCGCCGAGAACAGGATGCCGCGCAGGGCCAGCTCCATGTCGGCCGTATCGGACACGATGCCCGCGTTGTTGCCGCCCAGTTCCAGGATGGAGCGGCCGAAGCGGCGCGCCACCTCCACGCCGACCGCGCGGCCCATCTCGGTGCTGCCGGTGGCGCTGACGATGTTCGAGCGCCGGTCGGAGACCAGCTTGGCGCCGACCTCGCGCCCGCCGATGATCACGCTCGCCAGACCCTCGGGCGCGTCGCCGAACTCCTCGAGCGCGTCCTGCAGGATCCGGTCCACGGCCAGCGCGGTCAGGGTCGCCTTTTCCGACGGTTTCCAGACCACGGCATTGCCGCATACGAGCGCCAGCGCGGCATTCCACGACCATACCGCGGCAGGAAAATTGAACGCCGAGATGATGGTGCACACGCCCATGGGATGCCAGGTCTCGGCCATGCGGTGGCCGGGGCGCTCCGAGGCGATGGTCAGGCCGTAAAGCTGCCGCGAGAGCCCGACCGCGAAATCGCAGATGTCGATCATTTCCTGCACTTCGCCCATGCCTTCCTGCAGGATCTTGCCGGTTTCCAGGGTGATGATGCTGCCCAGAGCGGCCTTGCGCTCGCGCAGCTTGTTGCCCAGCAAGCGGACCAGTTCCCCGCGCCGCGGCGCCGGCACGTTGCGCCAGGCCTTGAACGCCTCCTGGGCTTTTGCCAGCGCGGCGTCAGCGTCTGCGACCGACTGGCTGGCGACGCGGCCGATGAGCTCGCCGTCGATCGGCGAGTGGACGGCGATGTCGCCCGCCTGGGCGAGCTGGGAAATGCCGAGTTCAGAAAGAATGGTTGCTGCCTTCACTGTAAAACCTCTTGAATATCGTCGATATGAAACCGGGCGCCTGCCGCGCGGCGAGCGCCCCTGCTGCCTGGTGCGGAGACGTCAATCCCCCGTCTAGGTCGTCACGGCCACCCATTTGCCGTTCTGGACCTGATACAAGGTGGAACTGGAGTTTTTCAGGTCGCCATTCTTGTTGAACGCGATCGTGCCCGTGACGCCCTGGTAGTCGGTCGCCTTCAGGTCGGCGTTGAATTTGGCCGGATCGGTGGAATTGGCCTTCTCCATCGCCTTGATGGCGATCCACGCGGCATCATAGGCGAACGGCGCATAGGCCAGCATGTCCTTGCCGAATTTCTGCTTGAACTTGGCCTCGAAGTCCTTGCCCTTGGGCAGGACGTTCATGGGCTGGCCGTATTCCCAGGCCTGCGCGCCATTGGCGTCCGGCCCGGCGATCTTGATGAAGTCCGCATCCTTCACGCCGCCGCCGCCGACGAACTGCGCCTTGATATCCAGCTGATGCATGCGCTTGACCACCTGGGCCGCCTGCGCATCCAGGCCGCCGAAAAAGAGCAGGTCGGGCTGATGGCTCTTGATGGCCGTCAGCTGCGCCGAGAAATCCACCGCCTTGTCGTTGGTGAATTCGCGGTCGACGATGGCCGCGCCGTGCGCCTTGGCAGCCTTGATGAACTCGTCGGCCTCGCCCTGGCCGAAAGCCGTGCGATCGTCCATGACGGCGATGCGCCTGGCCTTGGTGACCGTCGCCGCGTACGCCCCGGCATTGCCCGCGTTCTGCGCGTCCGTGGCGATGATGCGGTAGATGGTGTCGAACCCGGCCTGGGTGATGACCGGGTTGGTCGCCGACGGGGTGATCATGGGAATGCCGGCCTTGGCGTAGATCTGCGATGCCGGGATGGTGGTGCCGGAGTTGAAGTGGCCGACGACGAACGCGACCTTGTCGTCGACCAGTTTCTGCGCGGCCTGGACGCCCGCACGCGGGTCGGCCTGGTCGTCCTGGGAGTCGATGACGAACCTGACCTTGCGCCCGCCGATGGTCGGGTGGGCTGCATTGGCCTCGTCCAGGGCCAATCGCACGCCGTTCTCGATGTCCTTGCCGTACGCCGCATTGGCGCCCGTGAGCGGACTGGCCACGCCGACCTTCACCTCGGTCGTCTGCGCGCAGGCAGAGCCCGCCATCAGCATGAGGGACACGGCGACGAAAGCGGGGCGCGGGGAAATGCGAAAACGGGAAACCATGGTGGCGATTCCTTTGTCTATCGTGGACACAACGGCACGCCGGACCTGCCGTGGCGGCTGCGGCGCGCGCAATCCTTCTCCCATCCGACGACGCGGCGCCTGGAGCACGAGCGACGGGGATCTGGGTCGATTGTGGGTAGCCTGCAGCCCCGCATCAACCGATATCTATGCACAACTTGATGAGTTTTAATCATCACGCCTATAAAATCGCGATGAATCGGCGATATTCTCCCGTCGCGCAGGGCATAGGGAGATACCCCAGTGCCTGCCGGACGGATCCGGCCCGGCCATTCGATGGATAGGACGCACGCACCATGAGGAAATTCAAAATCCCCAATATGGGGGCCTTGATGGCATTCGAGGCGGCCGCTCGCCACGAGAGCTTCACCCATGCCGCCAAGGAGCTGTTTCTCACGGAGAGCGCCGTTTCGCGTCAGATCGCCACGCTGGAATCGAACCTGGGCGTGCGGCTGTTCGTGCGCGCCAAGCAGCGCGTCGTGCTCACGCGTGCAGGCCGCCTGTACGGCACCCAGGTGCGGCGCACGCTCGAGGCGCTGGACCGCGATACGCTGTCCATCATCGCCCACGGCAGCAGCGGGGGCTACCTGGAGCTGGCGGTTCTGCCCGCCTTCGCTTCGCAATGGCTCATTCCGCGCATGAAGGACTTCAACGACCGCACGCCCGATGTGCGCGTTAACATGGGGGTGCGCACCAGCATCTTTTCTTTCGAGGAATCGCACTTCGACGCGGCGATCCACTACGGCAAGCCGACCTGGCCGGGAACTTCCTGCGACTACCTCTTCGGCGAGGAAGTGGTGCCCATCTGCTCGTCCTCGCTGCTGACCCGTCCCGTCGCGAAAGCCCGCGACCTGCTGGACTATCCCCTGCTGCACTCCACGACCCGCCCGAATGCGTGGTCCGCCTGGTTCGCGCATCACGGCGTCGAGGACAACGCGACCATGCATGGCGTGCGCTACGAGCTGCACACGATGCTGATCGCCGGTGCAGCCAGCGGACTGGGCATCGCCCTGGTGCCCAAATTCTTTGTCGACGGCCAGCTGGAACAACTGGGCATCATGATCCCCGTCCATACCGGTCCGCCGGTCGATTCGGCCTACTATCTGGTCTACCCCACGGAATTGAGCCACGGCAAGCCGCTGGAACGCTTTCGTTCCTGGCTGCTCGAACAGGCCCGGGCATACGACGCGGCGACCGGCGGATGAAACGCGATGCCCGGATGCTACGGTTGGGGCACACTACGACAGTTTCTCCGCAAAGCGGCCCTGCCAGGCAGGCCTCCCTTAGCCAGACTAGGAATCTTCAATGCCCGAAAACCCTCGGCGCCTGGATGAATTGATCCGGCAATGCGCTCAACGGCAGGAAACAGCCCTCGAAGAGCTGTATCGGCTGAGCGCCCCGCATCTATTCGCGCTTGCCACTCGTATAGTGAGGCGTAAAGACCTGGCCGAAGAAGTGCTGCAGGAAAGTTTTCTGAGCATCTGGCGCAATGCGGGCCGCTTTTCGGCCGAACAGAGCCAGGCCATGACCTGGATGACCCATATCGTGCGCAATCGATGCATAGACCTGCTGCGCCGCCCGGACTGCGAGCGGCCCGACCCGGACGGCGCAATTCTGGAGGCCTGGGCCGACGAGGCCGCCGGCCCGCTGGAGCG
The DNA here is from genome assembly GCA_027450125.1 of Bordetella sp. Taxonomy (GTDB): domain Bacteria; phylum Pseudomonadota; class Gammaproteobacteria; order Burkholderiales; family Burkholderiaceae_B; genus Bordetella. The sequence goes on from DAIDKG010000120.1 coordinate 4,353, forward strand.
CTTGCGCAGCCGCCAGGACGGCCGGCGCCTGGCCGACTGCATGCAGCAGCTGGAAGCCCGGCAGCGCATGGCGATCGCCTTGTCGTTTTTCGATGATCTGAGCCACGGCGAGATCGCCAGCCGGCTGAATTCGCCGCTGGGCACGATCAAGAGCTGGGTGCGTCGAGGCATGGAGCGCCTCAAGAGGTGCCTGTCATGAAGACCTACGACGATCCGCAATTGCGCGCCAGGCTGGCGGCAGACTACGTATCCGGCGCGATGCGCGGCGGCGCCCGACGCCGTTTCGAGGGGCTGATGGCTGCCGACGCGTCGCTGCGCCGCCAGGTGCGTTCGTGGGAGGACGACCTGTATGCGCTGATCTGGTCCATGCCGCCGATCACGCCTTCGGCTCGCGTCTGGCGGGCCATCCGCGCACAGATCCGCCAGAAGGCGCCTGCGCGGACGAGGAACTGGGGCTGGGAAGGCGCCTATCTCTGGCGCTGGTGCTCGGCGACACTGGCCGCGGCACTGGTCGCCATGGCGGTGATACAGCCCCTGTGGCTGAACCGGGCCCAGCCCACCCAGCAGGTGGCGGTGCTCCAGAGCGAGCAGGGCCAGGCCTATCTCGTCATACGCGCGGACGCATCGGGCGCCATGTACGCGACCACGCTGGGGAACCTGACCAAGATGGCAGACGGCCACGCCCTGCAATTGTGGTCGATGCCCTCCGGCGGCAAGCCTGTGTCGCTGGGCCTGGTGGCGGCAAACGGGCTGACCCGGCTGACGCTGCCCCGGGGCGCCGGCAATATCCACAAGCTGGGCATCAGCCTGGAACCGCCGGGCGGCTCTCCCACCGGCCAGCCAACCGGTCCGGTGGTCATGACCGGCGAAGTGCTGCTGAGCTGATCGCGCCGCTGTGCGCGTCCGGACCGCATCCGGACGCGCACAGCAGCAACCCCTGACAGGTTCGCGGTGCGGCAGCGCCGCTGGCAGCGTTCCCATCCGGCTACGCAGCGGAACCGCCTGGTCGAAGAGCGCCAGGCGCGAAGCCGCCATGGCCCGGGCCTCGATTGGCGCCCGCTGGTCGATGATGCTGGCCCAAGAAAAGAGTCAAAAAGAATTGATATATGAAAATATTCCGACTCATATGAGTCGAAATATTGGGCAAATATTACGCAAATTCCACTTCAATTCCCTTATTTCCACACATATAGACAAATTGAATCGATTTATTCTTGCAATTTCGATTCAATTTGCATATATTTTGCATCATACACAGCGACCACCCCGCCGCCCATCAAGTCGACAATGACACGCAGCAAACCCCTTAATACCGACACCCATCACGGATACCGCAGCGGCCATGCGGCTCGCCTGGTCGGCATGCCCGTGACCACTTTGCGCATCTGGGAGCGCCGTTACGGCATCGTCGCGCCACCGACCACGGCCTCGGGCCAGCGGCTCTACTCCGAGCAGGACATCCAGCGCCTGACGCTACTGAAGTCCCTGGTCGACAGCGGCTACGCCATCGGTTCGATCGCCCGACTCGACGATGCGCAACTGGCCTCGCTCGACCGGGGACTGCCGGCTTCCCAGCATCACGCCGTCTCGACCGGCGCCGAGAAGCCGCATCAAGACCTGAGCCTGGCAGTCGTGGGCGAGTCGCTGGCCGAGCGCATCCGGGAAGACGGCGCAGAACTCGCGCTGCGAGGACTGCAGTTCGGCACCACCCTCGCCGACCTGGAAGAACTCGAAGCGCTCGGACAGCGGGCGGGCGACATCCTGATCATCGCGATTTCCGGCCTGCAGGACGAAACGGCCGAAAGAATCGTCCAGGCCATCCGCGGCGCGGCCTACCGCGCCGTCGCCGTGGTGTATGCCTTCGGCGCCAACAGCGCCGCGGACAGCCTGCAGCTGTCCGGCGTCCGTCTGTACCGCCGCCCTGGCAACCGGTCCGAAATGCGCCAGATGCTGCGCGACCTGGCCCGCGACTCTCTCGACGAACTGCCGCTGCCGCCGGGGGGCGGCCGCCGGCCGAAGCGCTTCGACGAACGCGAGCTCAAGGCCATGACCGCACTGGACCGGGCGGTGACCTGCGAATGCCCCCGGCACATCGTCGAGTTGATCCTGCAGCTGGATGCATTCGAGACCTACAGCGACAACTGCTCGATAGCGACGCCCGCCGACCGCATGCTTCATCGGTTGCTGGGCGATATTTCCAATCAAGCGCGCCATGCTTTCGAAACGGCACTGGAGCGCGTGGCGGCAAGCCATCCGGACTCGACGCCGTCGTGACCCGCGAGGCCCGCCGCGGGCCTTGGCAATGGAGACTTCAAATGGACGCAATCGTAAAACCCATGCCCGCCACGATCGCCACGACTGAGGACGTGCCGCTTTCGCAGCGAATTCGGCAACGCCTGATGAGCGCGGGCGTGCGCTTTCACGCCAACGACAATATTTCCGATTTTCTGCGGGAGGGCGAAATCGATCAGTTGCAGGAAGAAGTCGCCGCCCGCCTGCAATCGGTGCTCCGGTCCCTGGTGATCGATGTCGACAACGATCACAACTCGCACGAAACCGCAAAGCGCGTGGCCAAGATGTTCCTGCGCGAGACCTTCGCCGGACGCTACGAGGCCGCGCCGGGCGTAACCGAGTTCCCCAACGTGGAGCAGCTCGACGAGTTGATGATCGTCGGGCCGATCTGCGTGCGCAGCGCCTGTTCGCATCATCTGTGCCCGATCATGGGACGCCTGTGGATCGGCGTGCTGCCCGACCAGGACTCCAACCTCATCGGCCTGTCCAAGTACGCGCGCCTGGCGAACTGGATCATGTCGCGCCCCCAGATCCAGGAAGAGGCGATCAAGCAACTGGCTGATCTGCTGGAAACCCGGCTCGCTCCCAAAGGGGTTGCCCTCGTGCTCGAAGCCGATCATTTCTGCATGCATTGGCGCGGCGTCAAGGACGATCAATCGAAAATGGTCAACAGCGTGATGCGCGGCGCGTTTCTCCAAGACAAGAGCCTGCGCGCCGAGTTTTTCTCGCTGTTGCCCAAGCGAAGCTGACCGCTCGCCCGAGCATGCGACTGCTCTGCGCGACTGGCCGCCGGCAGGACACGGCAGCGTC
>DAIDKG010000121.1 GCA_027450125.1 Bordetella sp.
TCGATGCCCAGCTTGCCGGCGATGGCCTTGGCGATCGCGCGCACGCGTTCGACGCGCTCGCCCTGCGTGCCCAGCTTGTTGTGATAGACGACCTTGGACAGGCCCGGCACGCGGCTTGCCAGCGTCTTCTTGCGGTCCTGGTCGAAGAAGAACTTGGCGTCGGCCAGTCGCGGGCGCACCACGCGCTCGTTGCCGCCGATCACGGCGCCGGCGTCGGCGGGACTGATGTTGCTGACGACCAGGAATTTGTTGGTGAGCTTGCCCTGCGCGTCCAGCAGCGGGAAGTACTTCTGGTTGGCCTTCATTGTCAGGATGAGGCACTCCTGCGGCACGGCCAGGAATTCCTCCTCGAACTGGCAGACCAGCACGTTGGGCCGTTCGACCAGCGCCGTCACTTCGTCCAGCAGGGCCTCGTCGTCGATAGGCTTGGCACCGCCGCCGACCTTGGCCGCGGCCGCATCGAGCTGGCGGCGGATCTGCGCGCGGCGCGCGTCAAAGCCGGGTATCACCGCGCCGCTTTCCTGCAGCGTGGCGGCATAGCTGTCGGCGTCCTTGATGACGATGGGATCGGCCGTCGCTTCAAAGCGGTGGCCGTGCGTGGTGTTGCTCGCCGTCAGACCCAAAGCCGATACAGGCACCACCTGCGCGCCGTGCAGCGCGACCAGGCCGTGCGCGGGGCGCACGAACTTCACGTCGGTCCAGCCGTCGGCCAGTTGGTAGGTCATGACCTTGGGAATGGGCAGCCTGGCGATGGCTTCGTCCAGCGCCTTCTGCAGGCCGTCGGCCAGCAGCGCGCCCCTGGCGGTGCTTTCGTAGAACAGGGCTTCGGCCTTGCCGTCGGGCGCGCGCTTGAGATTCGGCACCACGGACGCATCCGCGCCCAGCGCGGCGAGTTTCTTGAGCAGCGCGGGCGTGGGCTGGCCCGAGGCGTCCAGGCCCACGCTCACAGGCATGAGCTTTTGCGAGACGGCGCGGTCGGCGGCCTGTGCGGCCACCACGGTCAGATGCGCGCCCAGGCGGCGCGGCGAGGCATAGGCCGTGAGCGTGGAGTCCGCGCCCGCCAGGCCCTGCGCCTTGAGTTGCTCGGCCAGTACGCCGGCGAAGGCGTCGCCCAGCTTCTTGAGCGCCTTGGGCGGCAGCTCTTCGACGAACAGTTCTACGATAAGATTTTGATTGCTCATGGTTGTTATCAAGCTACTTTCTTGTCGAGCTTGGCCAGCGTTTCTTCGGCCCAGTTCCTGGGCGCCATGGGAAAGCCCAGGCGCGCGCGGCTGTCCAGGTAGCTTTGCGCCACGCTGCGGGCCAGGTTGCGGATGCGGCCGATGTAAGCGGCGCGCTCGGTGACGCTGATGGCGCCGCGCGCATCGAGCAGATTGAAGCTGTGCGCGGCCTTGAGCACCTGTTCGTAGGCCGGCAGCGCAAGCTGCGCTTGCATCAGGTGCAGGGCCTGGCGCTCGTGCGCGCCGAAGGCGGTAAAGAGAAAGTCGGCGTCGCTGTGCTCGAAGTTGTAGGCCGACTGCTCTTTTTCGTTCTGCAGATAGACGTCGCCATAGCTCAGACCTTCCGTCCATGTCAGGTCGTAGACGTTTTCCACGCCCTGCAGGTACATGGCCAGGCGCTCCAGGCCGTAGGTGATTTCGCCGGTGGCCGGCTTGCAGTCGATGCCGCCGACCTGCTGGAAGTAGGTGAACTGGGTGACTTCCATGCCGTTGAGCCACACCTCCCAACCCAGGCCCCAGGCGCCGAGCGTGGGGTTCTCCCAGTCGTCCTCGACGAAGCGGATGTCGTTTTTCTTCAGGTCGAAGCCCAGGGCCCGCAGGCTGCCCAGGTACAGCTCCAGGATGTTGGCCGGTGCGGGCTTGAGCACCACCTGGTACTGGTAGTAGTGCTGCAGGCGGTTGGGGTTCTCGCCGTAGCGGCCGTCCTTGGGGCGGCGCGAGGCCTGGACGTAGGCGGCCTTCCAGGGCTCGGGACCGATGGCGCGCAGGAAGGTGGCAGTATGCGAGGTGCCCGCGCCGACTTCCATGTCGTAGGGCTGCAGGAGGGCGCAGCCTTGCTTGTCCCAGTAGTTCTGGAGGGTGAGGATGATTTGCTGAAAGGTAAGCATTTTGCCGGCGAGATGGGCGGGAAACCGGGCATTTTAACTGGGCGGCGGAGGATTCTGGGTTGGCCTTTGAGCTTGAGGGGGGTAATGGCTTTCTCGGTTCTTTAGCCGTCGGTCGAATCGGGCAGGCGGGGCCGGTAGGTCGGCCTGGTCGGCTGACTCGGCCCCTGGACGGGGCCTCGGCCTTCGCCCGGATAAAAATGGCGGGCCGGATGCGAACTCGCCCCTGCGGGGCTCAGACAGCGCATCCGGACTTCCCCCGCCATTTTTACCCGGACTCGGCAGCCTCCGACAGGCCGACCCTCCGGCCCCGCCTGCCCGATTCGACCGACTTGCAGTGGTTCAATTTCGTCGACAGCAACTCACGTGAGCGTCGCGGCAATTCTCGGTGCGATTTCGGGGGGCTGGGTTGGGGGGCTGGCCTGTCGGAGGTCGCCGATTTGGTGCGGACGATGGCCGAGGCCCCGTCCAGAAGCCGAATCAGCCGACCAGGCCAGACCCCACACCCCCAACCCAGACTCCCCGAACGGCTTACAGAGCCCTGCCAACGTCCACCCCATTCAAGAGTCGTATCATTAACGTTTTCCCCAGTCTCCCCGCCTAGAAATCCGCCATGACCACGATCATCAAAGAAGACGACCTGATCCAGTCGATCGCCGACGGCATCCAGTTCATCAGCTACTGCCACCCTACGGACTACATCCGGCACCTGGCTCGCGCCTACGAGCGCGAGGAGAGCCCGGCCGCCAAGGACGCGATCGCCCAGATCCTCACCAACTCGCGCATGAGCGCCGAGGGCCGTCGCCCCATCTGTCAGGACACCGGTATCGTCAACGTCTTCATGAAGATCGGCATGGACGTGCGCTTCGACACCCAGCGCACCCTGCAGGAACTGTGCGACGAAGGCGTGCGCCGCGGCTACCTGAACCCAGAGAATCCGCTGCGCGCCTCGGTGCTGGCCGACCCCCTGTTCGAGCGCAAGAACACCAAGGACAACACACCCTGCATCCTCAACGTCGAACTGGTGCCCGGCGACAAGGTCGACGTGCAGATCGCCTCCAAGGGCGGCGGTTCGGAGAACAAATCCAAGTTCGCCATGCTCAACCCCAGCGATTCGCTGGTGGACTGGGTGCTCAAGACCGTGCCGGCCATGGGTGCGGGCTGGTGCCCGCCGGGCATGCTGGGCATCGGCATCGGCGGCACGGCCGAGAAGGCCATGCTGATGGCCAAGCAGTCGCTGATGGAAGACATCGACATGTACGAACTGCAGGCCCGCGGTCCGCGCGACAAGACCGAGGAACTGCGCCTGGAGCTGTACGAGAAGGTCAACGCGCTGGGCATCGGCGCGCAGGGCCTGGGCGGCCTGACTACCGTGCTGGACATCAAGATCAAGATGTTCCCCACGCACGCGGCCTCCAAGCCCGTGGCCATGATCCCCAACTGCGCGGCCACCCGCCATGCGCACTTCGTGCTCGACGGCTCGGGTCCGGCGCACCTGCAGGCGCCCGCGCTGTCCGAGTGGCCCGACGTGCACTGGGCGCCGGACTACAACAAGTCCAAAAAGGTCGACCTGGACACGCTCACCAAGGAAGAAGTCGCCAGCTGGAAGCCGGGCCAGACCCTGCTGCTGTCGGGCAAGATGCTCACCGGCCGCGATGCCGCGCACAAGCGCATCCAGGACATGCTGGCCAAGGGCGAGAAGCTGCCCGTGGAATTCGCCAACCGCGTCATCTACTACGTGGGCCCGGTCGATCCGGTGCGCGACGAAGCCGTGGGCCCGGCCGGCCCCACGACCTCGACCCGCATGGACAAGTTCACCGAGATGATGCTGGCGCAGACCGGCCTGATCGCCATGATCGGCAAGGCCGAGCGCGGTCCGGCCGCCATCGAGGCCATCAAGAAGCACAAGTCGGCCTACCTGATGGCCGTGGGCGGCGCCGCCTACCTGGTGTCCAAGGCGATCCGCTCGGCCAAGGTGGTGGGCTTTGCCGACCTGGGCATGGAAGCCATCTACGAGTTCGAGGTGCAGGACATGCCCGTGACCGTGGCGGTCGACGCCAACGGCGTGTCGGTGCACAACACCGGCCCGAAGGAATGGCAGGCCAGGATCGGCAAGATTCCCGTCGCGGTGGCCTGATCCGCCGGGTACAGCAACCAAGCCCCGCATCGCGGGGCTTTTTTCTGCCCTGCAACGGCAATGGATGGGTCGGAATATAAACAGGAAAACTTGCAAGTTTTCCTGTTTATATCTAAGCTTCATCCATGACTGCTGCCCCTGTTGCATCGCTATCGCTGGAAACGACCATTTCCGAGCTCGCGCTGGCAATCGGCCAGCTCCTGCGGCGCCTGCGCGCGGAATCGAACCCCGACGGGCTGACGTGGTCGCAGACCATGGCCTTGTCGCGGCTGGAGAAGGCCGGCCCGGCTACAACCGCGGATCTCGCGCGCATGGAGTCGGTAAAACCGCAGTCCATGGGCGCGACGCTCGCCGAACTGGAGCGGGAGGGACTGGTCCTGCGCCAGTCTCATCCGACCGACGGCAGGCAGGTCCTTTTTGCGCTGACGGCCGAGGGCGTCCAGGCGCGGCGCAAACGCAGCGCCGCCAAGCAAAAGTGGCTGCTTGCTGCAATGGCCGAACTCGACCCCGGGGAGCGGCAGACGCTGGTGTCGGCGGCCGCTCTCATCAAGCGCTTGAGCGAAGCCGAACCGGACGACCCGCGGGCTCACGGCCGTTCCGGCGACGGGACGCTGCGCGATCTCTGACCCGATGGGAAAAGGGGTTCAACGATGATCTGGCTTTACGATGTGGCTTATTTTTTCGGCGGCATTTTTCTCTCGAACGCGATCCCGCACCTTGTCAGCGGCATGATGGGACGGCCTTTTCAGAGCCCGTTCGCCGAGCCGCCGGGAGCAGGCCTTTCCTCGTCCACGGTGAATGTCCTGTGGGGTTTCTTCAATGCTGCCGCCGGCTATGCGCTCGTTTTCCGGGTCGGCGATTTCGGCCTGAAGAACACGGGCGACATGCTCGCATGCGGTGCCGGTGCGCTGCTGATCGCGCTTTTCTCGGCTCGGCATTTCGGCCGCTTCCACGGCGGCAATGCGCCGGGGCATTGCCGAGTGTCCAGGCATGGGTGATGCCCGGGTGCGCTCGCGCGCAAGCTTCGCGTCGGGAGGCCTGGACGCCGAGGCGTGGAAGATCACGGTCGTGGCGATGTTCGGCGCGCTGCTCGCGCAACTGGATGCGACGATCGTCAACGTATCGCTGTCCAGCCTGGCCGCGGATTTGCGGGCGCCGCTTTCGACGATTCAATGGGTCACCAGCGGGTATCTGCTCGCACTCGCATTCGCCTTGCCCTTGAACGGCTGGCTGATCGAGCGCGTTGGAGCCAAGGCGCTTTATCTTTGGTGTTTTTCGATCTTCACGATCAGCTCCGCGCTTTGCGGGCTGGCGTGGTCGGCGGGCTCGCTCATCGGTTTTCGCCTCGTGCAAGGGGCCAGCGGCGGGTTGCTGGCGCCGATGGCGCAGATGATGATCAAGCGGGCGACAGGTCCGCATTTCACGCGTGTCGCGGGCTACGCCGCCCTCCCGGTACTGCTCGGGCCGCTGCTCGGCCCGGTCATCGCCGGAGCAATACTGCATTACGCGACATGGCGCTGGCTGTTCCTGGTGAATGTCCCGCTCGGCGTCCTTGCCTTCGCGCTGGCGGTGCGCTTTCTGCCGAACGACGAGCAGGACTACGCCGCGCGCAAACTCGACTGGATGGGCCTTTTCCTGCTTTCGCCCGGCCTGATGCTCGTTCTGCTCGGGGCAGAGCATTTAGACCGGCCATCGGGCATTGCCACGGTCGCAACGGGAGCGCTGTCGCTTGCCGCATTCATTTATGTGGAAAAGAGCAAGGGCGCCGATGCGTTGATCGATCTGGACTTGTTCCGTCGGCGGGTGTTTTCAGCCGCATCGCTTACCCAGTTTTTTTCCAACGGTGTCCTGTTTGCCGGACAGATGCTCGTCCCCTTGTTCCTGGTCCAGGCCTGCGGCCGGTCTCCGGCGGCAATGGGCTGGATGCTTGCGCCGATGGGCCTGGGCATGATGGTCGCCATGCCATCTTTGGGCTTTCTCACCGGGCGTTTCGGCGATCGCTCGGTGGCCATTGCGGGCGCTCTCTTGTCGCTCGTATCGACCCTGGCCCTGGTCTGGCAGGCAACGCGGGGCCTGGACCAGGCCGTCCTGGCCGGCGTCCTGTTCATGCGCGGCGTGGGCCTGGGGGCGGTGGGACTGCCAGCCGTCTCCCTGGCCTACGCATCTGTCGAGAAAGGCGCCCTGCCCATGGCCACCACCACGCTCAATATCGTGCAGCGGATCGGCGGCCCCATCCTCACGACAGGTTGTGCGCTGTTTCTTTCCTGGGCCTTGCATGGGCAGGTGAGTCGTTTCGGCCTGAACGCCTGGGCCTGGGCTTTCCTGGCGCTAGCCGCGCTGCACGCTGTCATGGTGCTGGCGGCGATGCTGCTGCCGATGGTACGTGAGGCTTGAAGCCGCCAGGCGACGCGACCGACTACGAGCGACTGTGCCGTGCTCAGGCAGGCCGGGTGCCCGGCCGCACCAACACAAGCGCGTCGCTGTCGCCTTCCTGCACCACGGAGCCCGCCTGATTCATCAGGCGAAAGCGCCGGACCACCTTGCCGCTTTTGCCGCTCTTGCCGGGTGCGACGTCGATAATCTCCAGCTCGAGATGCACGGTGTCTCCGATGAGCAAGGGCGCGAGGAACTGCCACTCGCGCAGATTGAGCATCGCGACGACCGACTCCTCGAAGATACCCAGTTGCTGCAACATGCCGGTGCAAATGGCGATGCCCAGCGTGCCGTGCACCACGCGCTGGCCGTAGCGCGTCCTGCTCGCAAATTCGGCGTCGGCGTGAATGGGATTCCAGTCGCCCGAGATCATGGAGAAGAAAGTCAGATCGGCTTCGGTGATGGTGCGGCCGGCGCTGGTGAAAACCTGGCCGGGTTTGAAGTCTTCGAGATAATAGGTGTGCATGGCAAGGTAGCTGGAGGTGCGGGGCCGGATCAGGCCGCCGGTGTCTGGTGGGCCAGGCGTTCCAAGGCCATTTCGCGCAGTTTCACGCGCTGGATCTTGGTGCCGTTTGAACTTTGCGTGACGGGAAACTCGTCGACTAGCCAGACGTGCACAGGTACCTTGAAGGGCGCGAGCGCCGCCTTGGCGCTTGCGACGACGGCGGCTTCGGTCGGTGCTTTTCCGGGTAGCGCGACAACGAAGGCCACGGGCTTCATCTGCGCGCCGATCTCGACGGCGACGATCTGCACGTCCTGCACGCCCGGCACGGTCTTGATGACGCTTTCGATCTCGGCGGGACTGACGAGGTAGCCGGCCAGGCGCATCGTATCGCCCAGTCGCGTCTGGTAGACGAAGCTGCCGTCCTCGCGCAGATAGCCCGCGTCGCCAGTGCTGAAATAGCCCTCGGCGTCGATGCTACTGGCCGTGGCCTGCGGATTGTCGAGGTAGCCGACGAAGTTGGTGGGCGATTGGATCTCGACGGCGCCCACCTGGCCCGCAGGCAGCAGCGCGCCGGTTTCCACGTCGCGTATGCGGATGCGGGCCGCGGCGCATGCGGGCCTGCCGCCGCCCTGGGTGCGTTCCTGCAGCGGCAAACTGCGTTGTTGCAGCGAGAAAAGCGCCTGCACTTCGCTGGAGCCGTACAGTCCCAGCATAGGCATGCCGCGCGACCAGGCGTTCTGCATGACCTCCAACGTGCCGGGCTGGAAGCTGGCGAAGCCGAAGACGCGCGCGTGAGGAAAGGGACGGTCGCCCGCGGGGGCGCTTTCGATGACGCGCTGGAACATCTCGTCGCTGCCGAAAAGATGCGTGATGCGCTGCGCGTTCAGGAGCCGTGCGGCTTCGGAGCCGTCGAAGGTATCCATCAATACAATGGGCCGGCCTGCCGCGAAGGCGGCCATGACGCCGCTCAGGCCGAAGGTGCCGCACAGCGGCAGGGCAGCCAGCAGGCGCACGTCGTCGGCCTCGAAATCGAAGCCCTTGGCGACGTTCAACGCGTGCTGCGTGACGGTGTATTGCGTATGCACCACCAGCTTGGGGCCGCTGGTGGTGCCGGAAGTGGTGAAGAGAACGCAGGGTGCGTCAGCTGCCGCGCAATCGGGCGCACCCGTATTGGAGGCATCGTCTTCTGGCAGCGCGGCCAGATCGAAGCGTATCGCGGGGCGCCCCAGCACCTGGGTCGGCATGTCCGTACCCGCATCCACCACGGCGACCTTGCGCAAGGCGCTGGCCGCGCCGGGTGGCACGTCGCGCAGCACCGCGGGAAAATCGATCTTGCGAAAGTTAAGCTGCAGCACCAGCAGGCTGGCCTGCGAGCGTTCGAGGATGTAGGCCAGCTCGTGGGATCGGTAGCGCGTGTTGACGGTCATCACGGCGGCGCCCAGGCGCGCCAGGCCGAAGTAGAGCGCCAGCCATTCGATACGGTTGACCAGCCATACGGCCACACGGTCGCCCGGCTTGATGCCCTGGTCCCTCAGCCAGGCCGCACTGCGGCGGACCATGGCGTCGAATTCGCGGTAGCTGATCCTGCGCTCGCCTTCAACGAAGGCCGTCGACTCGCCGCGCAGGTCCAGATTGCGCGCCAGCAGGGCGGACAGGGTTGCGGGGGGCATTGCGTCCATTTCAGTACAGCTCCATCAACTTTGCATTGTCGTTCAGCTCTTCCGGCAGCGCCTCGCGGATGATCGCGCCAGACTTCATCACCACCACGCGGTCCGAGATCTTCAGCGCCTCTTTCACATTCTGCTCCACCAGCAAAATGGCCATGCCGATGTCCTGCT
>DAIDKG010000122.1 GCA_027450125.1 Bordetella sp.
AAGAACTCCAGACTTACTCAGCGCGGGCGCGAGTTGCTGATCGAAGCCTCCTCGACGCTTGGTTCGGTGGCCCTGCTGCGGGCTGATGGGTAGTTTCCGGCACGGTTTCGTGCAGACTGGCGAATCGGAGTGGGACATCGAATACGAACGGCCCGCCGGACTGGCAACCTGATCCGCACCACATGCTTGCCGGTCCGGAAAGTTTCCAAATTAAATAGCTTGCTATTTAATTTTGAGCGATTTAATATTCCAACATCATGACCGATCAAACCCTTACCTTGCCTCGTCAGCCGGACAATCAGGCGCTGCAGCTGGACAACCAGCTTTGCTTCGCCCTGCATTCCACGTCGCTGGCCATGCAGAAGGTATACCGCAAGCTGCTGGGCAGCCTGGGCCTGACCTACCCGCAGTACCTGGTGATGCTGGTGCTCTGGGAACGCGACGGGCTCATCCTGTCGGAAATCGGCAAGCGCCTGTTCCTGGATTCGGCCACGCTCACGCCGCTACTCAAGCGGCTGGAAGCGGCCGGATTCATCCGCCGCACCCGCGACGAGCGTGACGAACGCCAGGTCGTTATCGACCTGACGACCAAGGGCAGGGCGCTCAGGCAGCGCGCAGCCGAGGTCCCGCCCCAGGTCTTCTGCGCCATGTCCTGCTCGCTGGAGGACCTGCAGCAGCTGAAAAGCGAGCTGGAGCGCCTGCGCGGACACCTGGCTGGCTATGCATAGCGCGGACAGCGGGGGAATCCGAAAACCCGCTGCCATGAATTTTATATAGCACACTATTTAATAGTTCAAAATATATTTGAAACTGGAAATTTTCACGATGCCGCCATCCGGGCGGCGTAGCCTGGTCCAGGCAGTACCGAGCCGGTGCCCTGCGCCTACACTTCCAAGGAGTTTTGCCATGTCTCTCGAAAAAGTCCTCTATCGTGCCCAAGCCCAGGCCACCGGCGGCCGCGATGGCCACGCCGTGTCTTCCGACAAGGTCCTGGATGTCAAGCTGACGGTCCCGCGCGAACTGGGCGGCGCCGGCGATGTCGGCACCAATCCCGAGCAGCTTTTCGCCGCGGGCTATTCGGCCTGCTTCATCGGGGCCATGAAGTTCGTAGCCGGCCGCGACAAGTTCGCCATTCCGGCCGATGTATCGGTGCAGGGCAATGTGGGCATCGGCCCAATTCCCACCGGCTTCGGCATCGAGGTGGAGCTCAAGATATCCCTGCCCGGCATGGATCCGGCGCAGGCCCGCGAACTGATCGACCGCGCGCACATTGTCTGCCCCTATTCGAATGCCACGCGCGGCAATATCGATGTGACGCTGACCTTGCTGTAAGCGGGAGCCGGAACGATCCGGGGCCGTATGGCTGGAACACAGCTGTCCAGCCATACGGCCAATCGGCGCTGCCTGTCCCGGTAGAATCTTGGCATTACTTCTTATTCCAGGGGGGCGGTGTGCAGCCCGTCATTTCCGTGCAGGGCGTGTCCAAGACCTACGCGTCGGGACACCAGGCCCTCAAGAACGTCAACCTCGATATCCAGCCCGGCGAGATCTTCGCCCTGCTGGGCCCCAACGGCGCCGGCAAGACCACGCTGATCAGCATCATCTGCGGCATCGTCACCGCCAGCACCGGCCATGTGCTGGCCGACGGGCTGGACATCGTGCGGGATTACCGCGCCGCACGCGCCAGGATCGGCCTGGTTCCGCAGGAGCTCACCACCGACGCCTTCGAGACCGTATGGAACACGGTTTCGTTCTCGCGTGGCCTGTTCGGCATGGCGCCCGATCCTGCGCACATCGAGAAGGTGCTGCGCGATCTTTCCCTGTGGGACAAGAAGGACGAGCGCATCCGCGCCCTGTCCGGCGGCATGAAGCGCCGCGTGATGATCGCCAAGGCGCTGTCGCACGAGCCGCGCATCCTGTTCCTGGACGAACCCACCGCCGGGGTCGACGTGGAACTGCGGCGGGGCATGTGGGAGATGGTGCGGCATCTGCGCGAAAACGGGGTGACCATCATCCTGACCACGCACTACATCGAGGAAGCCCAGGAAATGGCCGATCGCGTCGGGGTGATCCGCAAGGGCGAAATCATCCTGGTCGAGGAAACTGCCGCGCTGATGCGCAAGATGGGACGCAAGCAGCTCGCGCTGAGCCTGGCCGCGCCGCTCGCGGCCATGCCCGAGGCGCTGCGCGGGGAGCCGCTCGAGCTGTCTGACGACGGCATGAGGCTGGTCTATACCTACGACCAGCATCGCGAAGGCAGCGGCAGCATCGCCGGCCTGCTGGCGCGGGTGGGCGAGGCGGGCATCGCCTTCAACGATCTGCAATCGTCGGAAAGCTCGCTGGAAGAAATCTTCGTGAGCCTGGTGAGCGAGCGGCAGGGAGGCGCAACACAATGAACTGGTACGGCATACAGGCGATCTATCGTTTCGAAATGGCCCGCGCGTGGCGCACTTTGATGCAGAGCGTGGCGTCGCCGGTGATCTCCACCGCGCTGTATTTCGTGGTCTTCGGCTCGGCCATCGGCCGCCACATGGTGCAGATCGACGGCGTGAGCTACGGGGCCTTCATCGTGCCGGGCATGGTGATGCTGTCCCTGCTGACGCAGAGCACGTCCAACGCGTCGTTCGGCATCTACATGCCGCGCTTTTCGGGCACCATCTACGAAATTCTCTCGGCGCCGGTGTCCTACATCGAAATCGTCATGGGATACGTGGGCGCCGCGGCCAGCAAGTCCATCCTGCTGGGCGTCATCATCATGGCCACGGCGCGAGTCTTCGTGCCTTTCCATATCGAGCACCCGGTGCTGATGCTGGGCTTTCTGGTGCTGACGTCGCTGGCCTTCAGCCTTTTCGGGTTCATCATCGGCATCTGGGCCGACGGCTTCGAGAAACTGCAGATCATTCCGCTCATGATCCTCACGCCGCTGACTTTCCTGGGCGGCACCTTCTACTCGATCAGGATGCTGCCGCCGTTCTGGCAGAAAGTCACGCTGTTCAACCCGGTGGTGTACCTGATCAACGGCTTTCGCTGGAGCTTCTACGGCGTGGCCGATGTGGCGGTGGGCGTGAGCCTGGGCATGACGGTACTGTTCCTGGCGGTCTGCCTGGGCATCATCCGCTGGATTTTCCGCACGGGCTACCGCATGAAGCAGTAGGTTTCACGGCGTTTCCGGCGGCCGGGCAGGCCGGCGCGCGAGGCGGCGGGGGCGGCGCCAGCGGGTTATGCTGGCGCCTTTGTACGCGGTTTTTCCCGATTCCGACGCTTAGCCATGACCGAAGAAAACGAGACCGAACGCCGCCTGACCGAGCTCGAAGTCAAGCTGAGCTTTGCCGAAGACACGCTCGAGCAGCTCAATCGCACGATTTTCCGCCAGCAGCAGCAGATGGATCTGCTGCTGCGCGAACTGGCCGAGCTGCGCCGCCAGATGCCCGTCGAGCCCGGGCGGGGCGGCAATCCGCGCGACGAGCTGCCGCCGCATTATTGATCCGACGTCCATGCCATCGACTGCGCTCGGATCCGCAAGGCATGAAGGCTCCTGCGCCGAGCCTGTGGGGGGCAGGCGCGCGCCGGGACGGTCTTTGCCCCAGGGTCGGCCCGGCGGCGCAAAGCCCACCGCCTGGGGACTTTTCTTCATCTTCACGCGCATCGGCCTGACCAGCTTCGGCGGCGGCCTGAGCGGCTGGCTGCTGCGCGAGTTCGTGCAGGACCGTGGCTGGATGGACGAGGAGGCGTTCCTCAACGGCCTGGCGGTATCGCAGGCATTGCCGGGCGTGAACGTAACCAATATGGCCATCTGGATCGGCTTTCACCTGGTCGGCGCGCGCGGCGCGGCGGCCGGCCTGGCGGGCATCATCCTGCCCTCCGCCGTGCTGGCGGTGTTGCTGGGCGTGGTGTTTGCGCTGCTGTCGGGCCACCCCCTGGTGCATGTCTGGCTCGACGGCGCGGCGGCGGCGGCCATCGGCCTGTCGCTGTCCATGACGATCCGGGCCGTGCGTCGCGTGCGGCGGCGCGTGCTCCCGCTGGTCCTGATGGCGCTGGTGTTCGTGATGATCATCGTC
>DAIDKG010000123.1 GCA_027450125.1 Bordetella sp.
ACCAAGGCAAGGCAACCAGGAGAAAGCCATGATGGGATTCAATCAGTCCGGCGGGTTCGGATACGGCATGATGGGCGGCGCCGGCATCCTGGTGCTGATCGCGGGCCTGGCGGCCCTGATCGGCCTGCTGGCCCTGGTGTCACGCCGTCCGTCCCGGACGTCGTCGGCGCGGCGGGACCAGCGCAGGGCGGCGCTCGACATACTCGACGAGCGCTATGCGTGCGGCGAAATCGATGCGCGGGAATACAAGGCGCGACTGTCGGACCTGGAGCGCTGACCCGCCTGCAAGGTTGGCCGGGCGCCGTCCGGCGCGATGCGCGCCGTGAATCTCGCATCGCCGTCGATGCCGCCGTGGCGCGCTTCGACCCGCCTCGGAAGGGGCCGGCCGCAACTGTCATCTAGAAGACAACGCCCGGCCCGGCGTCCTCCTAGACTTGCGGGCATGGACACAATGCCGAACCCAGGCAGGGAGACGACGATGCGGCCTGCCGCGCCTTATCCGCACAAGGTCATGCCGATAGAGCAGGCCCTCGCGGCTCTGCGTCCGGGCATGCGCCTCATGCTGGGCGAGTTCGTGGGTGCGGGCGAGCCCGCACGGTCGATCGAGGCGCTGCTGGCCAGCGGCATACGCGATCTCACGCTGATCGCCAACACGCCGGGCCTGCGCGGCGGCTTCCTGAAGGCCAGGCTCTTCGCCTCGGGCCAGATTGCGGAATTCATCGGCACGCACATCGGCACCACCGATGAATCGACGCAAGCCTATCTGGGCGACGCGGTGCGCGTCGCCGAGTTCTTTCCCATGGGGACCTGGGCCGAGAAGGTGCGCGCGGGGGCCATGGGCCTGGGCGGCGTGCTCGTGCCCGTGGGCATCGGCATACTCGACCAGCCGGGCATGTTTCCCGCGCGCGGTGCGCCCAAGGAAAAGCTCGGCCTGGACGGCCGCGAATTCTTCATCGAGCGCCCGCTTACCGCCGACGTGTCCATCATCAAGGGCTGGCGCGCCGACACCTTCGGCAATGTGGAGTTTCGCGGCACGGCATTGCAGAACCAGCGCGACCTGGCCATGGCCGGGCGCTACACCATTGCCGAAGTCAACGAGATCGTCGAGGTCGGCGAAATCGCCCCGGAGCGAGTCGGTTGCCCCGGGGTATTCGTCGATGCCGTTGTGCAGGGCCTTTCCCTGGAAGCGCAGCACGCACTCTACAAGGCGCATTGGGTGAAGCTCGGCCGCCTGCCTCGGGATGTCCTGTCGAAGGATGGCCTGTCCCAGGACGGCCTGCACCAGGATGGCCTGCCCCAGGAACCCGCTGCGGCGTGATGCGCCGTGCCTGGCCCAGGGCAAGGCGCGATCTCGCGCGCGAGCAGAAAGCAAAGCCGTGCAACGGCCAGGAGACCCGCATGTCCAACGCCATCTACCCGCAAGACCCCAAGCAGCGCATCGCCGCGCGCTGTGCGCAGGAGCTGCGCGCCGGCGAGGTTGTCAATCTCGGCCTCGGCATCCCCACGCTGACAGCCAATTACCTCGAGCCCGGCGCGGGCGTCATTTTCCACACCGAGAATGGCGCATTCGGTTTCGGCGGACGGCCGCCCGCGCATGTCATCGACAGCGACCTCACGAATGCGGGCTGCGAGCCGATCACCTTGCCGCCCGGGGCTGCGCTGATGGACCTGGCCACTTCGCTCGGCGCGATGCGCAACGGCTATATCGACGTGACCATACTGGGCGCGCTGCAGGTCGACGCCCAGGGCAACATCGCCAACTGGGCTTGCGAGCGGGAGGGCAAGTGGTGGCCCGGCATCGGCGGCGCGATGGACCTGTGCCACGGCACGAAGAAAGTCATCGCGGCGCTGGCCCACGTCGACAAGCATGGCCGCTCCAAGATCATGCCGCGTTGCACGCTGCCGCTCACGGGGCGCGGCTGCGTGAAGACGATCGTGACCGAGCACGCGGTTTTCGACGTGACCGGGTCGGGGCTCGTGCTGCGTGAAATTCTCTCCCATGCGACACTGGCCGAGCTGCGCGCGATGACCGGCGCGCCGTTCGAGGTCGCGCCGGCACGGCCTGCGCCTGCCGCGTGAAGCATCCCGTCAGCCCGCAGAATCGACAAAAAGGACTCCTGCGATGAGTGCGTCCAGAACCGCCGAATGGTTCTTCGATTTCGTCTCCCCCTTCGCGTATCTGCAACTCGAGCAATTCGACAGCCTGCCGCCCACGCTCGAAGTGGTCCCGCGTCCGGTGGTGCTGGGCGCGATCCTGTCCCACCTGGGCCAGAAGGGGCCGGCCGAGATCGAGGCCAAGCGCGTGTTCACTTATCGGCACGTCCTGTTTCGCGCGCAGGCGCTGGGCATCGCGCTGCGCATGCCGCCCGCGCATCCGTTCAACCCGATCGGGCCTTTGCGTCTTGCCGTAGCCCTGGGCGGCTCGCTGGAGGTGGTGCGGCGGATTTTCCGCCACATATGGCGCGACGGAAACGACGTTGCCTCGCCCGAAGGCTTCGCCGCATTGTGCAAAGCGCTGGACTACGGCGCCGGCGCGGCGGACATCCAGGCGCAGCCGGTCAAGGACGCACTGCGCCGCCACACCGACCGGGCCATCGAGCTGGGCGTGTTCGGCGTGCCGACCTTCAATCTCGACGGCGAGCTCTTCTGGGGCGAGGATGCCACCGGACTCTTCCGGCATTGCCTGGAGTCGCCCGGCTGGCTCGAGGATCCCGAGGTGCGCCGGGTGAGCCGCCTGCCCGTGGGCGTGCGGCGTGCCTGAAAAAATGCCTGGCGCTTGCGCGGTCCCTGGCGCCGAGCCCGACGCCTCGCGCGCCGGCGTGAGCCGCGCCCGCCTCGCGCATATCGCCGCCTGGTCGCTCGCGCTGCCCGAGGACGAGGCGGCGCGCGCCGCCGCCGGCATCGTCGAGCGCACCTATCCGCGCGGCGCCTGCATCTGCCCCAGGAACACCGTGCTCGAAAGCTGGACGGGTGTCGTCACGGGGCTCATCAAGATCGGCACCGTCTCGCGCGAAGGACGCAGCGTGACCTTCACGGGTGTGCCCGCGGGCGGCTGGTTCGGCGAAGGAACGGTGCTCAAGAACGAAGCGCGCCGCTACGACATCGTCGCGCTGCGCAGCACGCGCATGGCGTTCATGGATCGCCCGACGTTCATGTGGCTGGCGGAAAACAGCGTCGCCTTCAACGGCTTTCTCGTGCGCCAGTTGAACGAGCGCCTCGGGCACTTCATGGCGCTGCTCGAATACGACCGCCTCCTGGACGCGACGCCCAGGCTCGCGCGCTGCATCGCCTCGCTCTTCAATCCGGTGCTCTATCCCGGCGCGGGCGACTACCTGGAAATCAACCAGGAAGAACTGGGCCTGCTCTCGGGCATGACCCGCCAGGTGGCGAACCAGTCGTTGAAGGCCTTGCAGAAGGACGGCGTCGTGCGGCTCGAGTACGGCGGCATCACGGTGATCGACCTGGAGCGGCTGCGCAGCTACGGCAGCTGAGCAAGGCGCGAACCGCCGGCCGCGACGGGCGGCTCGGCGCCGCAGCGTTCTAGCGGAACACCACCGTCTTGCTGCCGTTGATCAGAATGCGGTGCTCGACATGCCAGCGCACGGCGCGCGACAGCACCAGCGACTCCACGTCGCTGCCCACCTGCGCAAGCGCCTGTGCCGTCATGCCGTGATCGACCCGCTCGATGTCCTGCTCGATGATCGGGCCTTCATCCAGGTCGGCCGTGACATAGTGGGCCGTGGCGCCGATGATCTTCACGCCGCGCGCATGCGCCTGGTGGTAGGGACGGGCGCCCTTGAAGCTGGGCAGGAAGCTGTGGTGGATGTTGATGGCGCGGCCTTCCAGCGCGCGGCACATGGCGTCCGACAGGATCTGCATGTAGCGGGCCAGCACCACCAGGTCGATGCGCTCGCGCTCGACCAGCGCCAGCACCTGCTTCTCCTGTTCGGCCTTGGTGTCGGCGGTGACGGGCAGGTAGTGGAAGGGGATGCCGTAGGATGCGGCCAGGCCCGCGTAGTCTTCGTGGTTGGAGACGATGGCGGCGATCTGGGCATGCAGCTGGCCGCTGCCCACGCGAAACAGCAGGTCGTTCAGGCAATGGCCCTGCTTGCTCGCCATGATGAGCAGGCGCGGCTTGATGCGCGCATCGTGTATGTGCCAGTCCATGCCGTGGTCAGCGGCCAGGGCGCCGAACTTGTCGCGCAGGTCCTGCTGGGCCGCCGGCTCGGGCAGGTCGAAGTGCACGCGCAGGAAGAACCGGCCGGTTTCCTCGTCGCCGAACTGCTGCGAGTCCAGGATGTTGCAGCCCAGGTCGAACAGCAGGCCGCTCACGCGGTAGACGATGCCCGTGCGGTCGGGGCAGGATAGGGTCAGGATGAAGTCGTTGTGCTGCATGGCGCTCAGGGTTGCTTGGGGGTGAGGTCGAAGCCGCCGGCATGAAAGACCAGCGGCGGGGCCTTGCTGTGGCCGCAGTGCTCGACCTCGCCCACCATGATGAGGTGGTCGCCTTCGGGATAGCGGCTGCGGTTGCGGCACTCGAACCAGGCGGCGCTTTCGTCTGCCAGCATGACCGTGCCGCCGGGCGCGCGGGCGAGTTCGACGCCGGCAAAGCGCTGCGCAGGCTTGCCGGTGGCGAAGTGGCGCGCCAGCGCGATCTGCCGGGCCGACAGCACGTGGATCACATAGCGTTCGCACTGCTGCATGGCAGGCAGCGACGAGGCCGATTGCGACAGGCTCCAGAGCACCAGCGGCGGGTTCAGCGAGACCGAATTGAATGAGCTGACCGTCAGCCCCACCGGCGAGCCGTCGGCCGCCTCGGCCGTGACGACAGTGACGCCGGTGGCGAAACGCCCGAGGGTGGCGCGAAAATGCGCCGCGTCGAAACTGGGGGGAGCGGACATGAGGCGGTCAAGGCGCGAGCCGGTCCATCTTCCAGCCCTGGCCCTCGGGCAGGTAGCGCAGCCGGTCGTGCAGGCGGGATGGGCGTCCCTGCCAGAATTCGAAGCAGTCGGGCA
Source organism: Bordetella sp. (assembly GCA_027450125.1). Classification (GTDB taxonomy): domain Bacteria; phylum Pseudomonadota; class Gammaproteobacteria; order Burkholderiales; family Burkholderiaceae_B; genus Bordetella. Next base: position 5,016 of record DAIDKG010000123.1, read on the forward strand.
CCAGGCGGTAGCCGCCCCAGTGCGGCGGGCGCGGCGGCTGGTCGCCGTAGCGCGCGCGGAACTCGCGCTCGCGGGCCTCCAGCGCCTCGCGCGTGGTGGGCCGGCTCTGCTGCGAGGCCCAGGCGCCGATGCGCGAGCCGGCCGGCCGGCTGTTGAAGTACAGGTCGGACTCGTG
>DAIDKG010000124.1 GCA_027450125.1 Bordetella sp.
CATCCTGGTTGACGAGTTTCAGGACACCAACAAGCTCCAGTACGCCTGGCTGCAACTGCTGGCCGGCGGCGGGGCGAAGGTTTTCGCGGTCGGCGACGACGACCAGAGCATCTACGCCTTTCGCGGCGCGGAAGTCGGCAACATGCGCGATTTCGAGCGTGAATACGCCGGCCTGAACGTCATCCGCCTGGAGCAGAACTACCGTTCCTACGGCCATATCCTGGATTCGGCCAATGCGCTCATCGGCCACAACAGCGGGCGACTGGGCAAGAACCTGTGGACCGACCAGGGCGAAGGCGAGCAGGTGCGCGTCATCGAACAGCCTAGCGACTCGATGGAAGCGCAGTGGCTGGTCGACGAGGTGCGCGCCCTGATAGCCGAAGGGCGCGCGCGCCGCGAGATCGCCGTGCTCTACCGCAGCAAGGCGCAGTCGCGCGTTCTGGAGCACAACCTGTTCTCCGCCGGGATTCCTTACAAGGTCTATGGCGGCCAGCGCTTTTTCGAGCGGCAGGAGATCAAGCACGCACTGGCCTATCTGCGCCTGATGGCCAATCCCAACGACGATACCTCGTGGATGCGGGTGGTCAACTTTCCCACGCGCGGCATCGGCGCGCGCACGCTGGAACAGCTGGCCGATGCCGCACGCGGCCACGGCACCAGCCTGCACGGCGCAGTGGCCATGGTGCCGGGCAAGGGCGGCTCCAATCTGGCGCAGTTCGCTCAGCTCATCTCCCGCCTGGCACAGGAAACTCGCGAGCTCCCTCTGCCCGAACTGGTCGAACACATGCTCGACGGCAGTGGCCTGATCGCGCACTACAAGACCGAGCGCGAAGGCGCCGAGCGGCTGGAGAACCTCAACGAACTCATTACCGCCGCGACCGTATTCGCCAACGAAGAGAACTACGACGGCCTGCCGGCCGGCATTGCGCCGCCGGTGAGCACCGGGCAGGATGTCGCGACGATCGATGCCGACGGCGTGGTCGCGGTGGGCTTGAGCCCGCTGGACGCTTTTCTGTCGCATGCTGCGCTCGAAGCCGGCGACAATCAGGCCGAGGCCGGGCAGGACGCCGTGCAGCTTATGACGGTCCACGCGGCCAAGGGCCTCGAATTCGACGCGGTCTTCATCACCGGTCTGGAGGAAGGTCTGTTTCCGCACGAGAACAGCATCCTCGAACAAGCCGGCCTGGAGGAAGAACGCCGCTTGATGTACGTGGCCATCACCCGGGCGCGCGAGCGGTTGTATCTGACCCTGGCGCAAAGCCGCATGTTGCACGGCCAGACGCGCTATGCCATGCGCTCGCGCTTTTTGGATGAAATTCCCGAATCGCATCTGAAGTGGATCACGCCCAAGGCGGGCCTGGCTCGCGGCGGATCGTGGGGCGACGACTTCAATGGCGGCCGTGGCGCTTCGTCGTCATCGTCGGGCAACGGTTGGCGCGGCGACGCGTTCGGCCGGACTCACGCCAGCAGCGTCACGCCGCGCGCACCGCGCGGCGTATCCACCGGCGTGCAGGTGGGCGACGTTCTGTACCGCATCGGGCAAGGGGTACGCCATGCACGCTTCGGCGACGGTACCATCGTCGGTCTGAGCGGGTCAGGGCTGGATGCCCAGGCGCAGATCCAGTTCCGCGACGTGGGGGCCAAGACTTTGGCGCTGAGCATCGCCAAGCTCGAGATCATTTCCTGAGGATCGGCTTGTTGCGGTTGATGCGCCGCAACGTCCATGTCGGGCGCCGCGCCGTTTATCGCGGCACGGCCTTGGCCATTTCGGTCGTGCTCGCCCAGCCCTCGTCCTGATAGAGCGGCCGGCCTTTGGCCGTCGCGTGCAGGATCGCGTATCCGACACCGCGTCGGGCAAACTCCGCTTCCGCCAGGCGCATCAGTTCGCGGGCCAGCCCGCGCTTGCGGTATGCGGGTTCGACGAAAAGATTCAGCACATAGCCGCGCTTGTCCTGCGTCGGGTGCGAGGGATGCGGAGGCCAGTCGATCAGCATCAGGCCGACCCCGGCGACCGTTGCGCCGCCGTCCACCATCGCATAGCCGAAATACGATCCGTCCAGCAGACGCGGCTTGACCCAGATGCGAAAGTGCTCGGTCATGGGCAGCAGCACGTCCTCGCTCCTGCCCGCGTCGCGAAACATTTCTTCGCGATGGCGGCAGACGAGTTCGAGATCGCCTACGTCAAGTGCGCGTATGTCCATGGCGGTCGTTCGTCGCAGGTCAATCGTCGGGGAATTCCCATTTCTGGGCGCTGGCGCCCGCCAGCTCCTGCACACGCTTTTCATCCTTGCCGAATTCCGCCGCGGCGCCGCTATAAGTGATGGAACCGCGGTCCAGCACGTAGGCACGGTCGGCGACGCGGATCGCGGCGCGCACGTTCTGCTCGATCAGAAGCACCGCAGTGCCCTCGTTGCGCGCGGCGACGATGATGTCGAAGACATGCTGCACGATGATCGGCGCCAAACCCTGCGAAGGCTCGTCGAGCATGAGCAGTCTGGGATTGAGCAGCAGCACGCGGGCGATGGACAGCATTTCCTGTTCGCCGCCAGACAGCTGGCCGCCCTTGTGTCCCCTGCGTTCGGCCAGGCGCGGAAAGGCCTCGTAGATGCGGGCGATGTTCCACGGTCCAGGACGATCCACCGGCACCTTGAGGTTTTCGTCGACCGTCAGGTTGGAGAAGACACGGCGCCCTTCGGGCACAAAGCCCACGCCCAGGCCCGCAATCCGAAACGGCGGCAGATGTGTGGAGTCGGTGCCGAAGATCTTGACATGGCCCGCGCGGGCAGGGGTCAGGCCCATGATGCTGCGCAGCGTAGTCGATTTGCCTGCGCCGTTACGGCCCAGCAGCGTGACCAGTTCTCCTTCGTTGACCTCCAGATCGATGCCGTGAAGGATGTGGCTTTTGCCGTAATACGTATTGAGTTGTTGTATTTCAAGCGCCTTCATGCGCTTCCCCCAGATAGGCGACTTGCACTTTTTCGCTGGCGGCGATCTCGTCAGGCGTGCCGCGTTCCAAAACTTCCCCCTCGGTCAGCACAGTGATGCGGTCGGCCAGGTTGAAAATGACGCGCATGTCGTGCTCGACCAGAACAATGGTCAGCTTTTGCGTGCGGTGCAGCCTGCGTATCAGGAGCGCGGTCTCGTAAGTCTCTTGTGTGCCCATGCCGGCCGCGGGTTCGTCCAGCAACAGCAATTTGGGCTTCAGGGCCAGCGCCATCATGATTTCGGTGGAGCGTTGATCACCATGCGACAGCTCGCCCACGTGACGATTGGCCTTCGCGGTCAGCTGCCCCATATCGAGCAATTCGTCGACGCGCTCTTCGGTTTCGCGCGCCGTCTGCCTTGAGCGGAACAGCTTCAGCCTGAGGCCCTGCGTCACTTCGACAGCGACCCGCAGGTTTTCACGCACGGTCAGTTCGCGAAATACTTCCGTGATCTGAAAGGTGCGCGCCATGCCCATGGCGACGCGATCTTGCGGCGGCACGTCCGTCACATCCGTGCCATCGAACACGATACGGCCTTTCGTCGGCCGATAGAACCCGCTGATCATGTTGAAGAACGTGGTTTTGCCTGCGCCGTTCGGGCCGATGACCGCGTGCAGCTCGCCGGGCTCGACAGTAAGCGAGACGTCGTTGACCGCCACGAGTTGGCCGAACTGCTGGGAAACGTTATGAATCTGCAGAAGGCTCATGACGCCCTCCGCCGAAACAGCCCGGCGATGCCGCGCGGCAGCAGCAACACCACCACGACGAAAATCAAGCCGACGAAGAACATCCAGTCTTCCGTAATGCCAGAGAGATAGTCCTGCGCCACGACGAAAATGGCAGCGCCAATCAGCGGTCCCCAGAACGAGCGCATACCGCCGATGACCGCCATGAGCACGAAGTCGCCCGACTGCGTCCAGTCCAGATCGTGGGGACTGGCGAAATTGTTGAGCAGGGCGTAGAGCGAGCCCGCAATCGACACGAAGAAGCAGGAGATGGTGTAGGCGATCCAGATGTGGCGGTTGACCGGTATGCCCAGGAACTGCGCCCGGCGTTCGTTTTCGCGGATGGCCTGCATCGTATGCCCGAATGGCGAACGCAGGATCCCGGCCATCGCCCAAGCGCAGGCCGCGAGAACGGCCAGCACTACGTAGTAGAAGGCGAGGCTGGTCGTGATGTCGAGCTTCATGAACCCAAGTTCGACGGGCAGGCGCTGGAAGCCCCGCAGGCCGTTATCCCCCCCTGTGACTGCGTTCCAGCGAAAGGCGATGAAGTAGAACACCTGGCCAAACGCGATCGTGGCCAGCGAGAAGTAAATACCGCGCAGTCTGACGATCAGGCAGCCGATCAGCATGCCTCCCAGAGTGCCGACCAGCGTCCCGATTACAAACGCCGCAGGCGTGCTGGGCATGAGGTACTTCAGGGTCAGCCCCGTGGCGTATGCGCCCAGGCCGAAGTAGGCGGCATGGCCGAACGAATTGACCCCGCTATGGCCGACCAGCAGGTTGGTTGCCATAGCCGCCAGTCCGATGACCAGAAGACGCGTGGCAAGGTCTGTGTAGCCCCCTAGCGGCGTGATCCAGTAGGGCATGGTCAACAGGGCGATCCAAAGCACCCATTGCGTGTTTTTTTGTATGTTCATGCGGTGATTCACAGTTTCGTTCCGCCTTTTTCGCCAAACAGACCGTACGGCCGGAACAGCAGCACGACTGCCATGATTACGTAGATGGAGGCCTCGGAAGCGGAGGGGTAGAACACGGTTACCAGGCCGGCCGCCACGCCGATCAGCAGGCCGCCGAAGAGAGTGCCGACCAGGCTGCCCAGGCCGCCTACGATGACCGACACGAAGCTGGGCATGATCAGTCCTTCGCCGATGGTCGGCGTGAGCCCCAGCATGCCGGCGGCTAGCACGCCGGCCAGGCCCGCGAAGAAGATGCCCAGGCCAAAGTTGAGGTTGCGCAGAATGCGCACGTCGACCCCCAGCGCGGAGACCATTTCGAGATCGAGCGTGCCGGCGCGGATGCGCATGCCCAGGCGGGTTTTCTTCAGGACATAGAACAGCACAGCCACCGCCACCGCCACCAGG
>DAIDKG010000125.1 GCA_027450125.1 Bordetella sp.
CATGAAATTCGCGATCCCCGCCTTTTATTTTTATTTTTATTTTCTGAAGCCGCTGGCGGAGGTAGGGTCGCGTTCAAGCTGAAATCAGCAAGAATCCCCCAAGCCGCCAGCGAACCTGGCGGCTTTTTTGTTGCCGCCAGCATGCCGGCGGACAGGCGCAGCCTAAACCCGCACACACATTCCTGGAGCAAACCCGTGTCGCACAATACCGATGACCTTCGTATCCGTGAAATCAAGGAGCTGAATCCACCCGCGCACGTGATGCGCGAGTTTGCGGCCACCCCCGAGGTCTCCGCCACGGTGTACGAGACGCGGCGCGCCCTGCATCGCATTCTGCATGGCATGGACGACCGTCTCATCGTGGTCGTCGGTCCCTGCTCCATCCACGACACCAGGGCTGCGCTGGAATACGCAGGCCGGCTCAAGGCCGAGCGTGACCGCCTGGCTCCGGAACTGGAGATCGTGATGCGCGTGTATTTCGAGAAGCCGCGCACCACGGTGGGCTGGAAGGGCCTGATCAACGATCCGGATCTGGACGGCAGCTTCAACATCAACAAAGGCGTGAGGGTGGCGCGCGAACTGCTTTTGCAGATCAACAGCCTGGGACTGCCCGCTGGCTGCGAATACCTGGACATGATCACGCCGCAATACATAGCCGATCTCGTGTCCTGGGGGGCGATCGGCGCGCGCACCACCGAGAGCCAGGTGCACCGCGAGCTGGCGTCCGGCCTGTCATGCCCGGTCGGTTTCAAGAACGGCACCGACGGCAACGTGAAGATCGCCGTCGATGCCATCAAGGCCGCTTCGCAGCCGCATCATTTCCTGTCGGTGACAAAGGGCGGGCATTCCGCCATCGTTTCGACCGCGGGCAACGAGGACTGCCATGTGATCCTGCGCGGCGGCAAGACGCCAAACTACGATGCCGCCAGCGTCGAGGCTGCCTGCCAGGAGATGGCCAAGTCCGGGCTGGCCCAGCGCATCATGATCGACGCCAGCCACGCCAACAGCAGCAAGAATCCCGAAAACCAGCCGCTGGTCATGGAGGATGTGGCGCAGCAGATGGAGCGCGGCGAAAGCCGGATCGCGGGTGTGATGATCGAAAGCCATCTGGTTGCCGGACGGCAGGACCATGTACCGGGACAGCCGCTGGTCTACGGCCAGAGCGTTACCGACGGCTGCATCGACTGGGATCGCACTCGCGAGGTGTTGCAGCGCCTAGCCGACGCCGTGCGCGCGCGTCGCCTGGCCGTGGGCGTCGTCGCCGGCAAGTGATCTGCCTGTCCTGAAGATATCGGGCGCGTAAATCGCGCCCGATTTACTTCTGCCTGCGTAAAGACACAATTTCAGTCATTTGCGCCGAGCAATTGCGCTACCTTAGAAACGCCCGTCGATCTCTTCGACGGCGCGTGTCTGGCATCGAGGAGGCTTTCATGACCGGATTTCATCGTGCGGACAGCGCTTTGCCTGCGCCCGACCGATCCGCCTGCCTGGGCGCCTGCGACCCCGCCGAGATCATTCAGGCGACGGTGTTGCTGCGCAGGCGCAATCAGCCCGCCCTGGACGCCCTGCTCAAGCGCATGGAGCGAGGCGATTCCGACGCCAGGCTGGTGACGCGCAAAGGCTTTGCCAGGCGATTCGGCGCCGCGGCGGCCGATTTCGCTGTCGTTCGCGCCTTCGCGCGGCGCAATCGCCTTGCCGTCCTGAATACCGACTCGGCCGCCTGTACGGCACTTTTGTCAGGCAGTGTCGCGCAGTTCGAATCGGCATTCGGCGTGACCCTGATGCGCTATCGGCATCCGCAGTGGGGGACTTATATGAGTCATGCGCAAACCCCGCCTTTGCCAGCGGCCTTGCAGGGCATCGCCTTGGCGGTGCTGGGGCTGGATCGCCGTCCCGCGGCGCGTACGCATTTTCGCATCAGGCCGCACGCCGAGCTATCGAAGCGGTCTTACACGCCGCCGCAACTGGCCTCGATTTACGATTTTCCCGCTGGCGACGGCACCGGCCAATGCATAGCGCTGATCGAACTGGGCGGCGGCTATCGCGCGGCAGACGTCGCCCGGTATTTCGAATCGCTGGGCCTGGCCAAGTCGCCCGCGCTGGTCGACGTGGGCGTGGACGGTGGCCGCAATGCACCGACCGGCGATCCCGGCGGACCGGATGGGGAAGTCGCCTTGGATATCGAGGTGGCCGGCGCCATCGCGCCGGGCGCCAGGCTCGCCGTGTATTTCGCCTCCAACAGCGCTGCGGGTTTCATCCAGGCGGTCAGCCAGGCCGTGCACGACCAGGCCAACCAGCCGTCGGTCGTATCCATCAGTTGGGGCGGTCCCGAGGCAGGCTGGTCCGCGCAGTCCATCCAGGCATTCGAACAGGTCCTGCAGGCGGCCGCCGCCCTGGGCTTGACGGTCTGTGTCGCGGCCGGCGACAGCGGCTCGCAGGGCGGTTCCCCGGATGGCACGAACGAGGTCGATTTTCCCGCGTCGAGTCCGTACGTGCTGGCCTGCGGCGGCACGACGCTGGATGCCGCTTCCGCGACCGGCCGGATAAGCGAGACGGTCTGGAATGACGGCAGCCAGGGCGGCGCGACGGGTGGTGGAGTCAGCGGCGTGTTTCCCGTTCCGGTCTGGCAGCGGCATCTCCAGGTCAGGCGCACCGCAGGCGCGGCCGCGCCGCTGACCGGGCGGGGCGTCCCCGATGTCGCAGGCGATGCCGATCCGCAAAGCGGCTATGCGGTGTCGGTCGACGGAACCCCGGCCGTGGTGGGCGGCACCAGCGCAGTCGCACCGCTGTGGGCAGCGCTGGTGGCGCGGCTCAATGCGGCCTCGGGACGCACGCTGGGATGGATCAATCCGGTTCTTTACGCGCATCCCACCATGTTCAGGGACATCGTCCAGGGCAATAACGGCGGCTATGCGGCCGCGACGGGCTGGGACGCTTGCACCGGCCTGGGCAGCCCCGACGGCGTGAAGATCGAGTCAGCGGTGCTGCAGCCGGATTGATTGCCCGCGCGCCGTGCGGGCCGACACGGGAGCGAAATATGAGCAAGCCCATCGAACGGCACGATCAGCCTTATGACGATCCGGTCGCCTATGGCAACGGTCCCGACGACGCGGTCGATCCGGTCGGCGAGACCGAGGCCGTCACGCATCATGTGATCGAACTGGCGGGCCGACATCTGGCCTACACGGCTACGGCGGGCCACCTGGTGGCGGTCGATCCCGCCAGTTCCCGGCCATGCGCGGCGTTTTTCTATGTCGCCTTCACGCTCGACGGCCATGCGCAGCATGCACGGCCCGTCACGTTCTTCTACAACGGCGGGCCGGGATCTTCGTCGGTGTTCCTGCTGCTCGGCTCGTTCGCACCGCGCCGGATACATACCTCGATGCCTGACTTCACACCGCCCGCGCCGTATCGGCTGGAGGACAATCCCGACACCTTGCTCGACAAAAGCGATCTGGTGTTCGTCAATCCCGTCGGCACGGGCTATTCGTCCGCGATCAAGCCCTTTCGTAACCGCGATTTCTGGGGCGTGGATCAGGATGCCGATTCGCTCAAGCAGTTCATCAAGCGCTACCTGACGCGCTACCGGCGCTGGAACTCGCCCAAATACCTGTTCGGCGAGTCCTACGGCACGGCGCGCAGCTGTGTGCTGGCCTACCGCCTGCACGAAGACGGCGTCGACCTGAACGGCATTACGCTGCAGTCTTCCATACTCGATTACCGGCAGTCGGGCGATCCGGTCGGCGCACTGCCGACGGCGGCGGCGGATGCCTGGTATCACAAATGCCTCGCTCAGGCGCCGGCCGACCTGGGGGGGTATGCGGAGCAGGTCGCGCTGTTCGCGCGCAGCGATTATCGCGATGCCCTGGACAGTTTTCCGGCGATCGATGCCAGGGTCCTGGCCCGGCTTTCGGCCTGCACGGGCATCGGCGCCGATACGCTGCGTTCGTGGAAACTGGACGTCGCAGGCGATGACGCGCAGGGGCGATCCCTGTTTCTGACCACGCTGCTGCGTTCGCGCGGCCTGGCGCTGGGCGCCTACGATGGCCGCGTGACCGGCATCGAATCGGGCATAGCCGGACGTGTCGATCCCAACTCGGGTAGCAACGATCCGGCCATGACGGCGGTGGCGGGCGTCTATACGGCGATGTGGAACGTATACCTGAACGAGGAACTGCAATATGCCAGCGCCTCCTCGTTCACCGACCTGAACGACCGGGCCTTCGCCAACTGGGACTTCCATCACGTCGACCCGGCGGGCGCGCAGCAGGGCATCGATGCGCAAGACCGGATCGTGCTATACACCGCCGGCGATCTGGCCGCGGTGATGGCCCTGAATGTCGATCTGAAAGTGCTGTCGGCCAACGGTTATTACGACTTCGTCACACCGTTCTACCAGACAGTGATCGACCTGCAGCGCATGCCCCTGGACGACCCGGGTGTGCGCCGCAACCTGTCGGCGCGCTTTTATCCGTCCGGCCACATGGTCTACCTTGACGGCGCATCACGCACGATGCTCCGCCGCGATCTGGGGGCGATGTACGACGCGACGCTGGGCGATGCCCCCGCCGTGGCGCGGATAAGGACTCTGCAAATGATGAGAGCAAGAGGCGGTTAGCAGCTTGCCGCGGCGCGGAGTTAAGATTGCAGGATAGTTTGCGGCCCATATTCCAGAACAGACAGAGACACCCGCCCAACATGAACGCTCCCCATCATCCCGAGACCTTGCGCCGCCCCATTGCGCCGGCATTTCTGGACGCTTTGCGCGCCCGTTTCGGCGACCGGTTCTCCGTCGCGGCGGCGGTGCGCGAGCATCACGGCAAGGATGAATCGCCCTATTTGCCCGTGCCGCCGGAGGCCGTGGTCTTCGCGCACAGCACCGAAGAGGTCGCAGACGTGGCCAGGCTGTGCAACGCGCATGGCGTGCCGCTCATTCCGTACGGCGTGGGCTCCTCGCTCGAAGGCCATCTGCTGGCCGTGCAGGGAGGCATCAGCCTGGACCTGTCGCAGATGAACCGGGTGCTGGCCGTCAACGCCGAGGACCTGACGGCCACGGTTCAAGCTGGCGTGACGCGCAAGCAGCTCAACGACGAAATCCGCTCCACGGGGCTGTTCTTTCCCATCGACCCGGGCGCCGATGCGAGCCTGGGCGGCATGGCGGCCACGCGCGC
>DAIDKG010000126.1 GCA_027450125.1 Bordetella sp.
AGCAGGTCGTTGTCCTCGAGGCGCCCGATGGCCGCCACGGTATTGGCGCCGGACAGCGCGCGGGCGACGTCGCCCAGCGTCAGGCCGTACGCCTGCAGCGTATGGGGCGAGACGGACACCTGGACTTCGGGTGTCTCGCCGCCCAGCACCCCGACCCGGCGGACACCCGCAATACCCGTAAGCATCGGCAGAATCTGCTCGCGCGCAAGTTTTCTGAGATCGGCCGGGGAAACGGCCCTGGACAGCAAGGCATAGGACACGAACGGCATGATCGCGTTCGGACTCATCTGGATCGCCTTGTAGCGCGTACCCCGGGGCAGGTCGGCCATTTTTTCCGACAGCGCCGCATCCACGCTCAGCAGGGCCCGGTTCATGTCCGATCCCCAGGGAAAATCGACGAATATCTCGGCCGATCCGCGCGATGTCGTCGAGGACACGTCGACCGCGCCCGGCACGGCGCGCGCCGCCGCCTCGAGCGGCTGGGTAACGTCGACCAGCATCTGCCTGGCGGGCATGCTGCCGACGGACACCTCGATGCGTATGCGCGGAAAGCTCGTGACCGGGAACAACCCGACCGGCAGGCTGATCGCCGCGTAAAGGCCCGCCAGCGTGAGCATGGCGGCAACCGCGAGAACGGGAAGGCGGTACAGATGGAGCCAGCGTGCAAACGTCACGGCTGTCCCTCGCCCGGTTTTGCGACGCGCAGCGACATGCCGTCGCGCAATTGATAATTGCCGGAAACCACCACGGGCTGATGCGCCTGGAGGCCGCTACCGCGTATGACGGTGCGGTCGCCCTGCGAGCCGGCAATGCGCACGGCAACCTTGCGCGCCTTGAGTCCGTCGGCCTGCATGACATAGGGATGGCCGCGGCGATCGACCAGGATGGCGGCATGCGGTACGACGTAGCCCCTGATCTCGCCGGCCGAGACCTCGGCCCGGGCCGATTGGCCGACCAGCAGGCAGTGCGCGGGCACCGCGATCTCGGCGGGGACCAGCCCGGTGGCCGGGTCGATCATGGCGCCGCGCCCGGCGACGGCCCCCTTGCACTGCCCCTGGCCGCCGATGGCACGCACGCGGACCGGGTCGCCTTGCCCGACCCAGCCGGCATCGGCAGCGTCGACGCCGATGCGAAGCACGACCTCGCCCGACCTGGCCAGCTCCAGCAAGGGCGTCCCGGCCGAAGCCAGCATGCCCGGGGTCGCCTGAACCCTCGTCACGACGCCGTCGAAGGGCGAACGTATCGTCCTCGCGCCCTGCGCGCCCTCGGCTTGCAGCGCGCCCAGATTGGCGCGGGCGTCCGCAACCGCCTTGTCGGCATCGGCCAGTTGCCGGTTCGTTGCCAGGTGCTGCGCATACAGCTGCCTGACACCCGCCGCCGTTCGCACTGCCGCGCGCAGTGCCGCTTGCGCCTGCAGATACATCGATGCCGTCCGGGGACTGGGCCCGACCTGCAACAGGGGGGCGCCGGCGGCCACTTGCATGCCCGGCCTGGCCAGGACGCTCTCGATGACTTGTGCTGTCGGGGCGGTGATGCTGCGGCTTGCCGAGGCCGGCGGCTGCGCGACGCCATAGCCCAGGACGGTGCGCGCAAGGCCTCCTTGTTTTAGCGCGGCCAGGGTGACGAGCGCGCTCGTCGCGGCGGCGCCGCCCGGGCTGGCGCAGGCGGCGCCGCACCCCAGGAACAGCGCCAGCGCCGCGGGGATCCATCGATGCTTCATGATGCGTTCTCCATGTGTCGCGGCGCAATGCGCGTGGCCGGCAACCCCCAACCGAGTTCCAGGGCCAGCGCGACGCGGACCTCGTCGCGCGCCCGCTCGAGCCTGAAAAGGTCAAGCTCGCGCTGTGTCGCGGCCGAGGCGAACCGGCTCAGAGCAAGCCGGTCCAGATCCCGCCGCGCATAGGCTGCGCGCGCCGTCGCGACAAGCGCCTGGGCCGCGTCGGCGGCATGCCGCGCCGCCACGAGCGCCGCGTCGATGCTCCGGCTTTGCGCGTAGAGTCCGCGTATGGCGGCTGCCGTCTGGTCCAGTTGCTGGCGATATTGCTCATGGAGCAGCAGCCGCGTCGCGCGCGCCTGCGCTATCTGCCCTTGATTGCGATTGAAGATCGGCAGATCGAAGGTGGCCGTCGGGCCTGCCGAACGAACGGCCGACGTATCCGAGCCCCACGACCCGCCCAGGACCAGCGCGGGAAACTGACCGAGAATGGCCGCCCGGACGCGCTCGTCGGACGACCGGTAACCCAGCCGCAATCCGATCAGATCGGGGCGTCGACGCTGAACGGCGGAAATCCGCGTCTCCGGGCCGCGGGCCGGCATCGAAACGTCGGGACGGGCGATGGCAAAGCGGACATCGGGCTGCAGGCCGAGCAGGCCATCGAGCTTCTGCCAGTTTGCAAGCTGCGTTTCCCGCATGGTCTCCAGAGATTGCGCGGCCTGTGCCTGCATGTCCCGCAGCGACGACAATAACGTCAGGTCGGCATCGTTGCGGTCGACGGCGCCGCGCACCGCCTCGGCCGCGTCCGCCGTGCCGCGCATACCGGCCTGGGCGCTCGCGATGGCCTGCGCTCCCCAGTAGAGGTCGACGGCGAGAAGACGGGCCTTCTGCGCAACCTGCCATTCGCGCCACAGCAGATCTGCATTGACTTTCTCCGTCTGCGCCCGGACCGAGGCAACACGCCTGCGGTAGGTGACGAGCGACGCAATGTCTTCGGTGAGCGATGCGGTGAATGCGCCTGTAGTCCCGGGCCCGCCCACAAGTGCGGCATAGCCCAGCGAAATCGACGGATTGGGCAGCAGGGCGCTTTGCATCAGGCTGGCTCGAGCCAGATCCATCCGGGCATGCTCGCCGCCCAATTCAGGCGCATTGAGTATGGCAAGCAGGCCGATCCGGTTCACGTCCAGGGGTGGCTTCAGATCGATCTGCCTGGCGTCCGAGCCTTTTTCCCGCACGACATGGCGGATGCCGGACAGGCTGTCGGACAGCCGGGCATGCTCGGGCAGGGGCAGCGCATGATAAGAGGCGCAGCCCGCGACGGTCAGCAGGCCAAGCAGCGCGCCCAAGGCAGGAAAAAAATTTCTCATCGAGCTCTTCCAGCGCATAAAACTCACACGGTTCAATCCGGCTCGAAGGCCCGGACTGTCGAAGCGGGCAATCTTAAGACGCGAAGATTAAATCCTGCGTTAACGATCCGGCGCTGCGCGTCCCCGAGCCCTGCCCCTCCGATGCGCAGGCAAGGCCCGGGGCATGTCGGCGGCAAAAGAAGCCTCGTCCTGAGCCAGGGGCGCGCTTTTTATGGCGGCATGGCCGGTGTTGACCAATTTACGACGCACGTCGTAAATTGGTCAACATGACCGATTTCCGCCTGCCCTCCGACGAACTCGAATATGCGGTGCTGAGCCTTCTCTGGCAGTTGGGCACGGCCTCCGTGCGGCAAATTCACGAAGGAATCGATCCTTCCTGCGAGCGAGCCTATACGACCACCGCGAAGGTGGTCGACCGGCTGCGCGCAAAAGGGCTGATCGCGCGCAGCCGCATACCTGGCGGCTTCGTCTATCGCCCGGCGATCGAACCGCAGGAAGTGCAGCGCGCGCGCGCGCGCCAATTGATAAGCCGCTTCCTGGGGCCCGCCCCCAGCGCGGCCGCGGCGGCGCTGGTCGAGGCGGTCGAGGGCATCGACCCCGGACTGCTCGACGATCTCGAGCGTGCAATCAAGGCGAAAAGGCGCAAGAAAAATGGAACGTGAGACGCTGTTGACGCTGCTGGTGCTGCTGTTCGGCGGCATGGCCATGCAGCCGCTGGCCGTCATTTCCCCCCAGGCCGCGCCCCATCTGGGCGGCCGCGACGCTGAACGCCAC
>DAIDKG010000127.1 GCA_027450125.1 Bordetella sp.
GGAAATGATCCACGTGAAAATTCTCGGCACCGGCTGTGCCAACTGCAAATCGACGCAGAAGATCGTCGAGGACGTCATCGCCGCGCGCGGCCTGCAGGCCCAGGTCGAGAAGGTCGAGGACATCGCCTCGATCATGCGCTACGGCGTGATGAGCACCCCGGGCGTCGTCATCGACGGACAGGTCGTGCACGCCGGCGGCGTGCCCAGCCGCGCGCAGGTCGAACAATGGCTGGCGCGATGAGCACGATGCGCGCGCCGCGCGGCCGCGCCGAAGGCGCGCTCCCCACGATGCGCCTGGCAAGGCGCTCCGGCGCGGCCGGCGCCACCTTGCTCGGCCTGGCCCTGCTCGGCCCCGCGCTGCCGGCCGCGCACGCCGACGCGGCGACGTGGACGCAACGCATCATCACGCCCGAGCTCGCGCTCAAGGCGGCGCAGGCCGCCAAGGCCGAATGCGCCAGGCGTGGGTGGCAGGTCAGCGTCGCGGTAAGCGACCCGGCCGGGCTGCCGCTGGTGATGCTGCGCGACCGCTACGCCGGCTGGCACACCGTGGCCGCCGCCGAAGGCAAGGCGCGCACCGCGGCGAGCTGGCGCCAGCCGACCGATGCGGTCGCGGCCCGCGTCGACCAGCCCGGTGCGCCCGAGCAGGCGATCAAGAACCTGCCCGGCGTCGTGATGATCGGCGGCGGCGCGCCTATCGAGGCGGCCGGGCAGATGGTCGGCGCGATCGGCGTGTCCGGCGCCCCCGGCGGCGAGAACGACACGATCTGCGCCCAGGCCGGCCTCGACGCGATCGCCGACGCGCTGGCGTTCTAGCCGGCGGGGCCGCGTCGAATCACGCCCGCGGGCGACCGCGGCGCCCGGGTAGTCGATGCCAAGGTAGCGGGAGAAGGTGGCCAAGATCGTGGATTCAGGAAAATCCCCGCGATGCAACATAACTTATTGATTTGATCGGGGTCGACAAGGTCAACGGTGCGCGCGTCATGCTTGAAGGCTGTGTCGAAAAGCTGCGCAGACTTTGTGCGCGTATTACCAGGGCACGACCTGGAGTCACGCCTACAGCCCCGGCATGCCGCCGCGAAATTCGCGTGCATGCCGCCATTCGCAGGGGCATCCGCATGAGCTACGATGGTTGCGCGAAAAGCCGATGCGGCGCACCCAAAGAGCACTAGGAACTGCATGGATTCCGAACTCCCGAATAATCCGGTGGCGGTGGTCACCGGCGGCGCTCGCGGGATCGGCCTGGGCATCGCGCGCTGGTTCCTGCGCCACGGGCACGACGTGGCCCTGCTCGATATCGACGCCCCCACGCTGCAACGCACCGAGCGCGAACTGGGAGTTGCCGAGCGCGTGCTCGCGGTGCACTGCGACATCTCCGACCCGACCCAGGTCGCTGCCGCCGCCGAGGCCGTGTGGCAGCGCTTCGGACGCGTGGACGCACTGATCAACAACGCCGGCATCGCGGTGTTCAAGCCGATCGGCGAAACCAGCTACGCCGAGTGGCGCCAGGTGCTGGGCACCAACCTGGACGGCGCGTTCCTGTGTACTCAGGCCTTCGCGCCCATGATGCTGCGCGCCGGGCGCGGCGGCGCGGTGGTCAACGTGGCGTCGATCTCGGCATTGCGCGCCAGCACCCTGCGCGTGGCCTACGGCACCAGCAAAGCAGCGCTGGTGCACCTGACGCGCCAGCAGGCGGTTGAACTGGGCGATCAGGGCATCCGCTGCAACGTCATCGCGCCGGGCCCGGTGGAAACCGAGATGGCCAAGCTGGTGCACAGCGTGGCTGTGCGCTCGGACTATCACGACGCCATCCCGCTGGGACGCTACGGCAGCGTGGAGGAAATGGCCGAGACCGTCGGCTTCCTGTGCAGCCCGGCGGCCAGTTTCATCAACGGCCAGCTGCTGGCGGTAGACGGCGGCTTCGAGGCCACCGGGGTCGGACTGCCGACGCTGCGCCGACGCCGCCAGACGCCGGACGACGTCCCCTGACCCAGACGCGGTACACCACCAGCGCCCGCTACGACGCGCGCGCCATGGCCCGGGCAGCACCACCACAACACCAACAGCCACACCAACCCGAGGAGACAACCATGAGCATCACGCGTCGCGACTTCCTGGCCGGCGCGAGCGCGCTGGCACCGCTGGCGCTGGTCGCCAACCCCGTGCGCGCGCTGGCCGCCGACTCCGAGTTCACGTTCAAGTACGCGAACAACCTGCCGGTCACCCATCCGATGAACGTGCGGGCCAGGGAAATGGCCGCGGCCATCCACGCCGAGACCAAGGGTCGGGTAAGCATCCAGATCTTCCCCAACAACCAGCTCGGTTCCGACACCAGCATGCTCAGCCAGCTGCGCGCCGGGGGCATCGACTTCTTCACGCTGTCGGGCCTGATCCTGTCCACGCTGGTGCCGGCCGCGTCGATCACCGGCATCGGGTTCGCGTTCCCCGATTACGCGGCGGTATGGAAGGCGCTGGACGGCGAGCTGGGCGCCTACGTGCGCGGCCAGATCGAGAAGGCCGACCTGGTGGTGATGGACAAGATCTGGGACAACGGCTTCCGCGAGATCACCTCGTCGACCAAGCCCATCCGCACCGCCGCCGATCTCAAGGGCTTCAAGATCCGCGTTCCGGTGTCGCCGCTGTGGACCTCGATGTTCGAGGCCTTCGGCGCGTCGCCGACGTCGATCAATTTCTCCGAGGTTTATTCCGCACTGCAGACCCACCTGGTCGACGGCGAGGAAAACCCGCTGGCCATCATCTCCACGGCCAAGCTCTACGAGGTGCAGAAGTACTGCTCGCTGACCAACCACATGTGGGATGGATTCTGGTTCCTCGCCAACCCGCAGTCGTGGAAGCGCCTGCCGCCGGACCTGCAGGCCATCGTGGCGCGCCACATCAATGCCGCAGGCATGAAAGAGCGCGACGACGTGGCCGCGCTGAACGCGTCGCTGCAGGGCCAGCTCAAGTCCAAGGGCATGGTGTTCAACACCACCAGCCCCGACAGCTTCCGCGCGCAGTTGCGCAAGGCCGGCTTCTACGCTCACTGGAAGGCCAAGTACGGCGACCAGGCCTGGAACATCCTGGAGCGCAGCGCCGGTAAGCTGGCGTGACGGCGCCGCGCGCGACCGGCACCGCGGCCGCCCGGCTCGACGCCCTGCTCGGCCGCCCGGTCGAGTCGATGGCGGCGGTGCTGGTGCTGCTGGAGGTGCTGGTGCTGCTGGCCGGCATCGTCGCGCGCGGCCTGGGCCACCCGCTGGTGTGGTCCGACGAGCTCGCCACCATGCTGTTCCTGTGGCTGGCGATGCTCGGCTCGGTGGTCGCGCTGCGGCGCGACGAGCACATGCGCATGAGCGCGCTGGTCGCTCGCCTGGAACAGGCCTGGCGCGAGCGCATGCGCGCCTTCGGGCTGGGGGCCAGCCTGGCCCTGCTGGTGTTCATCGCCTGGCCGGCCTGGCAATTCGCGCAGGGCCAGCAGATCATCACGACGCCGGCGATGGGCCTGTCGGACCTCTGGCGCGCCGCGGCGATGCCGCTGGGCATCGTGCTGATGGCCGCGGT
>DAIDKG010000128.1 GCA_027450125.1 Bordetella sp.
CTGCGCGCCTTCGATGCGTTGCCGGCCGAGCCGGGCGTGGGGCGCATGTTCGCCAAGGGCCTGGGCCTGCTGCTCGCGCTGGCAGGCGTGATCTGGCTGGCGGGCGCGGCAAGCGGCGGACGCGATGTGCTGCAGCCCCTCTCGCAATTGAACGCGTCGGCGCGCTTACAAGGCACAACCCTGTTCTCGGGGCAAGCGGACGGCGGGCGGCAACCGGTTTTCACCACAGTGCATAGCGTGGCCGAACTCGACACCGTGCTGGCCGGCAGTAGCAAGCCCGCCATGCTGGATTTCTATGCCGACTGGTGCGTGTCTTGCCATGAAATGGAGCGTTATACCTTCCGCGATGCGATCGTCGCCCCGCGCATGAGCGGCATGCTGCTGCTGCGTGCCGACGTCACGGGCAACAGCGCCGACGATCGTGCGCTGCTCAAGCGCTTCAAACTGTTCGGCCCGCCCGGCATTATTTTTTTCGCGCCCGGCGGCCGCGAACTGCCCACGCGGGTCATCGGCTACCAGGATGCGGGGCGCTTTTCCGCGGCGCTCGATAAGGTGCTGGGAACCCGCTAGGGCATGCTGAACCCGGTCAGCATTCTGCTCGTCACGGTGCTGTCCAGCCTGATGAGCGTGGCCATGCTGGGATCGCTGCAGTTCGCGGCGATCCCTGGCGTGCGCCGATGGATCGTCGCAGGCCTGCTCTGGGTGGTCTCGATGGCGCTGGTTGCGCTGCAGAGCCTGCCGTATCCCAAGTTCGTGTCCGTCGTCCTGACCAACGCGCTGCTGGCTTACTCGATAACCTTGATCTACGAGGGATGCCGGCAGTTCCAAGGCTTGCGGCCGGTCGTTTTCCTGCCCTACGCCGGCTGCGCGGGCGTGTTCCTGGGCAGCTGCTACTGGCTCTATGTGTCGCCCAGCTTCAGTGCCCGGGTTGTGCTGGTGTCGGTTTTTCACGCTGCGCTCTATGCGAGCATAGGCTGGACCATCTGGCGGCACCGGCCGCGCAGGCGAGCCCGCTACAGCTACGTCTTCTTCCTGGTGATGGCCCTGCTCAGCGTGCTGGGCCATGCATTGCGGGGCCTGGTGTATTTGCTGGGCTGGACGCAGCAGACGGATCTGCTGCAGCTCACGCCCATCAATCTGATATTTCTCGCCAGCGGCATTCTCTCGCTGCCGTCCCTGTCGATCGGCATGGTCATGCTGGCGCACGACCGCCTGGCCGAACGGCTGGAAAAATGGGCGAACATCGATACGATGACCGGCGCCCTGGTGCGCCGCGCTTTCATGGAACGCGCCCAGTCGATGCTGGAGCGCGACGGCTCCGGCGCAGGCCCGGTGTCCCTGGCGATCATCGATATCGATCATTTCAAGTCGATCAACGACCGGCATGGACATGCGGCGGGCGATCAGGTGCTCGCCCATGTCGGCCGGCTCATCGGGACGAATCTGCGCAAGGACGACCTGTTCGGCCGTATTGGCGGCGAGGAGTTCGGCATCCTGCTGCCGGGCACCGGCAGACAGGATGCACTTGCGCGCATCGAGGCATTGCGGCAGCTGATCGTAGGCAACACATGCCAGGCTTCGTCCGCCGGGCAAGGCCGTATAGACCTGGACTGCACGTTCAGCGCGGGCGTGGGCGAGCACCGCCCGGGCGAGACGCTGTCGAGCCTGATGGCACGCGCGGACGCCGCGCTGTACGCGGCCAAGTCGCTTGGACGCGACCGCGTGGTCGGCACGCCGGCGCCGCCGGAGCGCTGACTCGGGCCTGCTTGATCAGGCCTGCTTGAGCAGCCTGGCCGCCGCGATGGCGAAATAGGTCAGGATGCCGTCGGCGCCGGCGCGCTTGAATCCCAGCAGGGCTTCCATCATCACTTTGTCGTGATCCAGCCAGCCGTTGCCGGCGGCGGCCTTGATCATGGCGTATTCGCCGCTCACCTGGTAGGCGAAGGTCGGCACGCCGAAGGCGTCCTTCACGCGGCGCAGCACGTCCAGGTAGGGCATGCCGGGCTTGACCATGACCATGTCGGCGCCTTCGGCAAGGTCGGCCGCCACTTCGCGCAGGGCCTCGTCGATATTGCCCGGATCCATCTGGTAGGCCTGCTTGTTGGATTTGCCCAGGTTGGAGGCCGAGCCGACCGCGTCGCGGAAAGGGCCGTAAAAGGCACTGGCGTACTTGGCCGAATAGGCCATGATGCGCGTATGGATGAACTGCCTGTTCTCGAGCGCCTGGCGGATGGCGCCGACGCGCCCGTCCATCATGTCGCTGGGGGCGACGATGTCCACGCCGGCCTGCGCCTGCACCATGGCCTGCCTGACCAGCACGTCGATGGTGGGTTCGTTGAGCACGTAGCCGTGTTCGTCGATCAGGCCGTCCTGGCCATGGCTGGTATAGGGGTCCAGCGCCACGTCGGTGAGTATGCCCAGCTCGGGGAAGCGCTGCTTCAGTTGAGCCACCACGGTCGGGATGAGGCCGTTCGGATTGGCGGCCTCGATGCCGTCGGGCGTCTTGAGGGCGGGGTCAATGACGGGAAAGAGCGCCATCACGGGAATGCCCAGCGCCACGCATTCTTCGGCCACGGGCAGCAGGGTGTCGAGCGAGTAGCGGACCACCCCAGGCAGCGAGGGCACGGGCTGGGCGAGGCCCTTGCCCTCGGCCACGAACACGGGATAGATCAGGTCGTCGACGGACAGCGTGTGCTCGCGCACCAGGCGGCGGGTGAAATCGTCGCGGCGCAGGCGGCGAGGGCGCGAGAGAGGATAGCTGGCGGAAACAAGATGTTCAGTCATGGCACGACCTGCGGGGAAATCCAGTTCTCGACGGCCAGCGTGGCTTCAGGCAGGCCGATGCGATCGGTGGATGAAAAAGGAATGGCGTTGAGCTGGCCGATGTCGGCCAGCTCCTTGCGCACGGCCTGCACCGCCCGCACGCGCTGGCCGTAGGGCAGCTTGTCGGCCTTGGTGAGCAGCGCCAGCACCGGCCTGCCCGTAGGGGCGATGAAGCTGGCCAGGCGGCGGTCCAGGTCGGTCACGCCGCGGCGGATGTCCAGCAGCAGCACGATGCCGGCCAGCGACGGGCGATCGCGCAGGTAGCCGCCCAGTATGTCGGCCCAGGCTTCCTTCTCGCGATGCGCCACCGACGCATAGCCGTAGCCCGGCAAGTCGACCAGGAAGCCCAGCTGCCCCTGCGGATCGAGCGGATCGGGCAGACTGAAGAGATTGATCAGGCGCGTGCGGCCGGGCGTCTTGCTGGAGAAGGCCAGGCGCTTCTGGTTGCACAGCACGTTGATGGCCGAGGACTTGCCGGCGTTGGAGCGGCCCACGAAGCAGACTTCCGGCGCGCCCGGGGGCGGCAGTTGGTCCAGCCGGGCCGCCGACACG
This sequence comes from Bordetella sp., assembly GCA_027450125.1. GTDB lineage: Bacteria > Pseudomonadota > Gammaproteobacteria > Burkholderiales > Burkholderiaceae_B > Bordetella. The sequence continues at coordinate 3,376 of DAIDKG010000128.1, forward strand.
AAGAATGAAGCGCGATGAAGTAGGGACACGTCGGATGCCTAGATTGGGGGCGGTTGATGGGCCGCAACGTGACATTTGCACACATCGGCGACCGTTTATTCCCCATTGTACGATTTGGCGTTGCGCGTTTGCGCGCCCGGCAGTTCGCCGTCAGCCCGGCAGCGGTATGCTGCCCTTCGACATGATGAGCCGTACGTCTTCCCGCCCTGTCCCGCGCCAGGTCCTGAGCGCATTTTTCGAACTGCTGGGTTCGATGCGCTTTGCCGTCAGCCTGTTGGGCATTCTGTGCGTGGCCAGCGTGGTGGGCACGGTGCTGCCGCAGAACAGCCCGGACAGCGCCTACATCGACCAGTTCGGCCCGTTCTGGTTCGAGGTGTTCAATCACTTCTCGCTGTGGCGCGTCTATAACAGCGGCTGGTTCCTGCTGATCATGGCCTTCCTGATCGTGTCCACGACGATCTGCCTGACGCGCAACGCGCCGCGCATGCTGCGCGATGCCCGATCCTTTCGCGAGTATGTGCGCGCCGACAGCCTGCGCGCCTTTGCACATCGTTTCGAAGCCCGTTATGCGATGGCGCCGGAGCAGGCTGCCCAGGCTCTGTGCGCGCTGTTCAAGAGCCAGGGCTATGCCGTGCGCGTGCGCCGCGATGCCGCGGGGCTGATGGTGGCTGCCAAGAAGGGCAGCGCCAACCGGCTGGGCTACATCTGCGCGCACGCGGCCCTGGTCATCATCTGCCTGGGCGGGCTGGTCGACAGCGACCTGTCGCTGCGCCTGCAGATGTGGCTGGGCGGCAAGCATCCCGTGACGGGCAACATGATGATCGCCGATGTGCCGGCCAGCGGCCGCCTGTCCCCGCGCAATCCGAGCTTTCGCGGCAACATCCTGGTGCCTGAGGGCGG
>DAIDKG010000129.1 GCA_027450125.1 Bordetella sp.
TATCGCAGCCCCCAGAGCTTCATTCCCGGCAACCTGATCGATGCCCAGAGCGCGCTCGACGGCCTTTATCAGGCCTTGCGCAACGTCCCGCCCGACTGGCTGAACATCGACTGGAACGAGCCCCAGGCGCAGGCCTTCAAGGCCGCCATGGACGACGACTTCAACACCTCGGGCGCCGTGGCCGCGCTATTCGAACTGGCTTCCGAGGCCAACCGCACAAAGAGCGCGCGCGCGGCGGGCCAGCTCAAGCAGCTGGGCGGCCTGCTCGGATTGTTGCAGCAAGATCCTCAGGCCTACTTCCAGAGCGCCACGCGCTATCGCGCCGGCGCGGCCGCCGCGGCCGAGCTCGATGCGCAGGCCATCGAGGCGCGCATCGCAGCCCGGGCCGCGGCCAAGCAGGCGCGCGACTTCGCCCAGGCCGACCGCATCCGCGACGAATTGCGCGCCGCCGGCGTCGAGCTCGATGACAAGCCGGGCGGCCTCACTCAATGGCGCCGCGCCTGACCGGCCGCGCCTGACCGGAGCCACGTCCGCATGTCCAGTTCCGTCGACACCCCCATCGCCAAGCCCGACTATTGGGACGAAGCCGTCGCGCATCTGGTCAAGCGCGACCGCATACTCAAGAAAATCATTCCGCAGCATCCCGAAGTCTGGCTGACCTCGCGCGGGACGCCTTTCATCACGCTGGCGCGCGCCATCGTGGGCCAGCAGATCTCCACCAAGGCCGCCGACGCGGTCTGGAACAAGTTCATTGCCGCGGTGGGCAAGCGTCCGTCTCCCGCGGCGGTGCTCAAGACGGGCGTGCAGGGCCTGCGCGCCGCCGGCCTGTCCCAGCGCAAGGCCGAATACGTCCAGGATCTGGCCACGCACTTCGGCGAACGCCGGGTGCACCCGGAAAAATGGGCCAGCATGCCCGATGAGAACGTCATCGACGAGCTGGTCGCCATTAGGGGTATAGGCCGATGGACAGCGGAGATGTTTTTGATCTTCAATCTCCAGCGGCCGGACATCCTGCCGCTGGACGATCTGGGATTGCTCAAGGCAATCTCGCTACACTATTTCAGCGGTGAGCCGGTTTCGCGGTTCGAAGCCCGCGAAGTTTCGCTGGCGTGGCAACCCTGGCGCACCGTGGCGACCTGGTACCTCTGGCGCAGCCTGGACCCCATCCCGGTCCAGTACTGAACTCAGGCCATAACAAATCAAGGCGCCCTTCAACGGAACCCTCTACATGCCCATTACCTTCCTGGAATTCGAACAGCCCCTGGCCGAGCTGGAGAACAAGATCGAGCAGCTGCGCTACGTGCAGGCCGACTCGGCGGTCGACATCTCCGACGAGATCAGCCGGCTGCAGCAAAAGAGCCAGGCGCTGGCCAAGGAGATCTACGGCCGGCTCACGCCCTGGCAGACCGCGCTGGTGGCGCGCCACCCCCAGCGCCCCTATACGCTGGACTACGTGCGCGAGATTTTCACCGATTTTCACGAGCTGCATGGCGACCGCATGTACGCCGACGACCAATCCATCGTCGGCGGCATGGCGCGCTTTAACGGCGCGGCGTGCATGGTGATCGGCCATCAAAAGGGCCGTGACACCAAGGAGCGTGCCGCGCGCAACTTCGGCATGCCGCGCCCCGAGGGCTACCGCAAGGCCCTGCGCCTGATGCAACTGGCCGAGAAGTTCGACCTGCCGATCTTCACCTTCGTCGATACGCCGGGCGCCTACCCCGGCATCGGCGCCGAGGAACGCGGCCAGTCCGAAGCCATCGGCCGCAACCTGTATGTCATGGCCCAGCTCAAGGTGCCGGTCATCAGCACCATCATCGGCGAGGGCGGATCGGGCGGCGCGCTGGCCATTGCCGTGGGCAACGCCGTGCTGATGCTGCAGTACGCGACCTATTCGGTGATTTCGCCCGAAGGTTGCGCCTCCATCCTGTGGCGCAGCGCCGACAGGGCGTCCGACGCGGCCGAGGCCCTGGCCATCACCGCGCCGCGCCTGAAAGACCTGGGTCTGGTCGATCGCGTGGTCAATGAGCCTGTGGGCGGCGCCCAGCGCGATCCGCGCGTCATGGCGCGGCTGCTGCGGCGTGCCCTGGGCGATGCCCTGCGCCAGTTGCAGGGCATGAATCCGCAAGAGCTGGTCGATCAGCGCCTGCAGCGCCTGCTGTCGTTCGGCCGCTACCAGGAAGTCAAGGCCTGAGCCCGCGAGGGCCGGCCTGCTGCGCGGGGCGATGCATGCGTGACGACGCAGCGCCCGCGCAGGCCGGGCCGGGCCCGGGCCACCTGCCCGATTGCCCCGTCGAACTGGTTTTGCCTGTGCGCGCCGCGCTGCGCAGCCTGCCCAGGGACATCCCGCGCATTGCCGCCGCAGTCAGCGGGGGAGCCGATTCTGCCATGCTGGCGCTGGCCGCCGCGCATGCGGCGCGCAGCCTGGGCATCGATCTCGTCCTGTTCCACGTCCACCACGGCCTGCAGGCGCAGGCCGACGACTGGGCCGCGCATGTCCGCGCCTTGGGCGCCTTGCTGGGCACGCCGGTTTTGCAGGCGCGCGTGCGCGTGCCGGACGACACCGGCAAGGGCATCGAGGCTGCGGCCCGCCAGGCGCGCTACGCCGCCCTGGGCGGACTGGCGCGGCAGGCCGGCGTGGCCCACGTGCTGCTGGCTCATCACCAGGACGACCAGGCCGAGACCGTGCTGCTGCGCCTGCTGCGCGGCGCCGGCCTGCAGGGCATGGCGGCCATGGCGGCCGGGACCGAGCGCGAGGGCGTGACCTATCTGCGCCCCTGGCTGGGAGTGCCGCGCGCGGCGATCCGCACCGCAGCCGCCGGCTTTGCCCGGACCCAGGGCTGGCAGCCCGTGGAGGACCCGACCAATACCGATGCGCGCTACACGCGCGCGGCGGTGCGCACCCAGCTCAAACCCGCCCTGGATGCGCGCTGGCCGGCCTGGCAGGCCATCGTCGCGCGCCACGCGCGCCACATGGCCGAAGCGGCCCAAGTGCTGGCCGAGGTGGCCCAGGCCGATCTGGCAGCGCTGGATTTTTCATCTGCCGATGCCAGTTTTTCCCTGCCGGCCTGGCGCGAGCTGTCACCGGCACGGCAACTGCACGTGCTGCGCCATTGGCTGGCCGGCCAGGATCTGCCCATGCCCAGCGACGCCCGGCTGGCCGAGCTGGCGCGCCAGTTACGGCAACTGCATGCCTTGGGCCACGACCGCCAGCTGCGCTGGGAGCACGCGGGCAGGGTGGTCGGATGCGTGCGGGGGCGGGTGGTTATTTCCTTATCGCCCGGGGTTTGAAGCAGAATTTCGCCGGCGCGCTAAAATATTCGGCTTTGCCAGCCACTTACCCATGAGCCGTGCGCATTGCGGTAGGCGGCGCCGTTTTGTCCCGAGCACGAGTTCCAGATCACTATGTCCCTGATCGTTCACAAGTATGGCGGCACGTCGATGGGCTCGATCGAGCGCATCAAGAACGTCGCGCGCCGCGTTGCCAAGTGGCATGCCGCCGGCCACCAGGTGGTGGTCGTTCCTTCCGCCATGTCGGGCGAAACCAACCGCCTGCTGGGCCTGGCGCGCGAGCTGTCGGCGCAGCCCGACGGGCGCGAGCTCGATGCCATCGCCGCCACCGGCGAGCAGGTCAGCAGCGGCCTCTTGGCCATCGCGCTGCAGGCCGAAGGCGTCCAGGCGCGCAGCTATGCCGGCTGGCAAGTGGCCGTCAAAACCGACTCGTCCTACACCAAGGCGCGCATCAACTCGATCGACGACACCCGCATCCGCAGCGACCTGAACGCGGGCCGGGTGGTCATCGTCACCGGTTTCCAGGGTGTGGACGACGAAGGCCACATTACCACCCTGGGCCGTGGCGGTTCCGATACCTCGGCCGTGGCCGTGGCAGCCGCCATCGGCGCCGACGAATGCCTGATCTACACCGACGTCGACGGTGTCTACACCACCGACCCGCGCGTAGTGCCCGAAGCGCGCCGCATGGCCGTCGTGTCCTTCGAGGAAATGCTGGAAATGGCCTCGCTGGGCTCCAAGGTCCTGCAGATCCGTTCGGTGGAGTTCGCCGGCAAGTACCGCGTGCCCACGCGGGTGCTGTCGTCGCTGACCGACCCGCTCATGCCGCTCGACGAAGAAATGCGCTCGGGCACGCTCATCACTTTTGAGGAAGACGAAAAAATGGAAGCCGCCGTTGTCTCGGGCATCGCCTTCAGCCGCGACGAAGCCAAGATCACCCTGCTGGCCGTGCCCGACAGGCCGGGCATCGCCTACTCCATCCTGGGCCCGGTCGCCGCGGCCAACATCGACGTGGACATGATCGTGCAGAACGTGTCCGTGGCCGGCACCACCGATTTCTCCTTCACGGTCAACCGCAACGAGTTCCTGCGCACCATCGACGTGCTCAAACGCGACGTGATCCCGGCCGTGGGCGCGCGCGAACTGATCACCGACGAGAAGGTCGCCAAGGTCTCCATCGTCGGCATCGGCATGCGTTCGCACGTGGGCGTGGCCAGCCTCATGTTCCAGACCCTTTCGCAGGAAGGCATCAACATCCAGATGATCAGCACCAGCGAGATCAAGACCTCGGTGCTCATCGACGACAAGTACCTGGAGCTGGCCGTGCGCGCACTGCACAAGGCGTTTGATCTGGACAAGGACCCGGCGGCCAAGGGCTGACTCGGCTGCGTGGCCGGGTTTTCCGCGGCGCAGTAATGATGCGGAAATTCTGCTAGAATCTTTTGCTCTTTCCGGAGACATGGCCGAGAGGTTGAAGGTACTCCCCTGCTAAGGGAGCATGTGAGCTAAAACTTGCATCGAGGGTTCGAATCCCTCTGTCTCCGCCAAAATAAAAAGCCTCTTGAGCAATCAAGAGGCTTTTTTCTTGTGGTTTTCTGTTCGCGGGTTTCAGTGCAGATGCCGCAGCTTGTCCGGGTTGCGCATCACGTAGATCGCCGCGATCTTGCCGTCCTCGATCTCGAGCGCGGTGGTCTGCAGTTCGCCATCGCTTTCGCGCGTGACGAAGCCGGGCAGGCCGTTGATGAAGCCGGCGCGCACGAAGGTCGAGCCGGATTTCTGGAAAAGCCTGGCCAGGCCGGCATGGACTTTCATCACCTGCTCAAAGCCCAATGCAGGCTTGACGATGGCCGGGCGCTTGCCGCCGCCGTCCGCGTGCAGGCTGACGTCGGCGGCCAGCATCGCGCCCAGCGCGCTCGCATCGCCGCTGCGCGAGGCGGCGAAAAAGGCCTGCGCGATTTCCAGGCCGCGCTGCTTGTCGATGTGAAAACGCGGCCGGGATTCGCGCACATGGGAGCGCGCCCGCGCCGCGAGCTGGCGGCACGCGGCCGGTTCGCGGCGCAGGGTGCTTGCGACCTCGTCGAACTCCAACCCGAACACGTCGTGCAGCAGGAAGGCCGCGCGTTCGAGCGGAGACAGGCGCTCGAGCGCGAGCATCAAGGGCAGCGTGACGTCCTCCTCCTCGTTTTCCTCGACGATGGGGTCGGGCAGCCATGGGCCGATATAGGTTTCGCGCTGGTGCCGCGCCGACTTGAGCTCGTCCAGGCAAAGGCGCATCACCATGCGGCGCAGAAAAGCCTCGGGCACGCGCACCTTATCGCGCTCGACCTGCATCCAGCGGATGAAGGCGTCCTGCACGATGTCCTCGGCGTCCGCCACCGAACCGAGCATGCGGTAGGCGACGCGGATCAGCGTGGGCCGCAGCGAGTCGAAGCTCGCTGCCGCCTGCGTGACGTCGGCAGTCATGCCGTCGGGACTGCCATGGCCTTGGCAGCGGCCGGCTCGGCCCACAGCTCGAAGCCGACCGCAAGGCGGTTCCAGCCATTGATGATGTTGATCATCAGCGTGAGCTGCACTTGCTCCTCCTTGCTGAAGTGGGTTTCGAGCATTTGCCTGGCGGCATCCAGCGCAGGTCTTTCCGACAGGCGCGTCAGCGCCTCGGTCCAGCCCAGGGCGGCGCGTTCGCGGTCGGTGTAGCACGGGGCCTCGCGCCAGGCGGGCAACAGGTACAGCCGCTGCTCGGTTTCGCCCCGCTCGCGCGCGGCGACGGTATGCATGTTAAGGCAGTTGGCGCAGCCGTTGATCTGGGACGCGAGCACTTCGATCAAGGACATCAGAACGGGGTCGACGCTGCCTGAGACGGCTAGCGAGGTGCCCATCCAGGTCTTCATCTGAACGGGAGCGGCGGCAAAGGGGTCGAGTCTGGCAGTCATGGATCCATCTCCTTTTGTGTGGGTTCCGATGACATGACGAACCAGCCTTCGGCGATGTGACACCGGGCCGAGAAATTTCGTTGCGTTACTCCGGTCGGCTGACGTGGCTTTGTGCAGCAGTTATTACAATGCCGAAATATCTCCCCCATGGGCTTGCTCTATATTGACCCGGACAAAAATCCAATTCAATAAAACCAGCCAATAGGTGATCTCATGAACATCATCCGTACCAGCGCAGTGCTGTTGGGCGGTCTGGCCATCGCTGCATCGGCCGGCGCCTCGGCAGAAGTGTCCATCGGCGTCAATATCGGCACGCCGATGCTGGTTGCGCCTGCACCGGTCTATGTGGCGCCGCCCCCGCCTCCGCCTCCGCCGGCCTATTACGCTCCGGCGCCCGTGGTGGTGGGGCCCGGTCCGGCCGTCATCATAGGCTGGCACGGCGACCGCTACTGGGATGGCCGCCGCTACTGGGACCGCGACGATTGGTATCGCCATCATCCCCGAGGCCGCGAGCACTGGGAGCATGGCCGCGGCCCGGATCACGATCACGGCCGCTGGCATTGACGATCAGGCGGCCGCCGCGCGCGGCACGCGTTTGATCAGACAAAGGCCCGATCCTGACAGGATCGGGCCTTTGTCTGTCGGGTCGGCGCGTTCAGGCTGGCGACAAGGTGCCGAATAAGGCCACGATCAGCACCACGATCGCGCCGGCGGCCACCGAATAGGCAGCCTGCCGGCGCAGGGCGGGCAAGGCGCCGGGTTCGCCGGCAAGGCGCGGAACCCAGTAATAGCGATTGCTCAAGGCCAGAACGACCATGCCCAGCACGATGGCGATTTTCAAGGCCAGCCATTGCTGGTAGTGCGACTGCAGGTTCAGGCCGCTGTCGCGCAATATCAACCACGCATTCAGCACGCCGGTCAGGATGGAGCCTGCGACGGCGACATGCCCCAGCGTCGAAAAGCGCACCATGATGGGACCGGCTTCGTATTGCGCATCCCTCCAGGCGTAAAGCAGCGGCAGCACGACCAGCAGCGCGCCGACCCAGAAACCCGAGCACAGGATGTGCGCCACGCTGACGGCCATGTGCACCAGCCCCAGCAGGCCTTCGTCCATCGCGGCATGGCCGCTGATCCCGATTCCGGTCAGCACGCAGGCCGACAGGCAGGCCAGGAGCGAAGGCGGGCGCAGGCCGGGTAGCCAGAGCGCGGCGCATAGCGCCAGGGCGGCGATGCCTTGTGCCAGGCAGGCGTGGCCGTAGTCCGTGAGCAGGGCAACCCGTTGCAGCGTCGCCAGATCATGCATGGAGGCGGGGCTGCCTGTAATGAGGTCTGCCTCCAGGCTCAACAGCAACCAGGAGGCTGGCAGCCCGGCCGTGGCGAGCAGGCGAAACCACGGGCGCAGGCGGGCATTGAGGCGCCGAGCCGTCCGGGCATTGCCGCTGGCCGCCAGCATCAGGCTCGCGCCGAAGACCAGCATGGGGGCCAGCGTCGAGACGAAACGGCAAGCGACGTTGGCGGCGGCCAGCATGATTACTTGACCGTGAAACTCCAGGTGCCCTGGGTCTTGTGCCCGTCCTTCGACAAGGCATGCCAGGTGACGACGTAATGTCCTGCGGCGAGCGGGTGATTCACGGCCAGGTCCATGGCCTTGTCGTCGCCTGCAACCAGCGCGGCCTTGCCCAGGTTCAGCTTCTTGCCGTCGGCGCCGGTCAGCG
>DAIDKG010000130.1 GCA_027450125.1 Bordetella sp.
AGCTCGCGGATGATGAGGATGTCCAGGCCCGAGACGATTTCGGGTTTGAGCGAGGAGGCGTTGGCCAGTTCGGGATAAAGGATGGCGGGGCGCAGGTTGGCGAAGAGGCCGAGGTTCTTGCGCAGGCCGAGGATGGCCTGCTCGGGACGGAACTCGCGCGGCAGGGCGTCGTATTTCCAGTCGCCGACCGCGCCAAAGAGGATGGCGCGGGACTGCTTGGCCAGTTCGAGCGTGGCGGGTGGCAACGGGTGTTCGAACTGGTCGAAGGCCGCGCCGCCTACCGGCGCTTGCTTGAGTTCGAGCGGCAGGTTCAGGGCCTGGAGGACGCGGACGGCCTGTTCGGTGATTTCGGGGCCGATGCCGTCGCCGGGAAGGACTGCGATTTGATGGGTGGTCATGGTTGCTTGGAGAGGATTTTTGATTGAGTTCTTGAGCCGCCGAGGCTGCCCTGCGCAATTCCGATGCTCGTCGCTTCCGCGTCTGCGGATGGCCACCCAGCGCCTCGGACTGCTCCGGGGTCCCCGGCTCGGGTCATAGGCAAATGACTCGCATCAATAACATACGAATCAGGCCTGGCGACGAATCCGCGTCAGTACGTTCAACGGCCGATCACGGGCTGGCCTTCCAGCCAGGGGTGCCTGGCCAGGCGCTCGGCTTCGAAGGCGCGGATCTTGTCGGCGTGCTGCAGGGTCAGGCCGATGTCGTCCAGGCCGTTGACCATGCAGTGCTTGCGGAAGGGCTCGATGTCGAAGGGCATGGCCTGGCCGCCGGGCGTACGCACGACTTGCTCGGGCAGGTCGATGGTGAGCTGGTAGCCGGGGAAGGCCTTGACCTCGTCGAACAGCTTGGCGACTTCGAATTCGGACAGGATGATGGGCAGCAGGCCGTTCTTGAAGCTGTTGTTGAAGAAGATGTCGGCGTAGGACGGCGCGATGATGGCGCGAAAACCGTACTGCTCGAGCGCCCAGGGCGCATGCTCGCGGCTGGAGCCGCAGCCGAAGTTCTTGCGCGCCAGCAGGATGGAAGCGCCCTGGTAGCGCTGCTGGTTGAGCACGAAGTCGGGGTTGAGCGGACGCTTGCTGTTGTCCATGCCCGGCTCGCCGTGGTCGAGGTAGCGCAACTCGTCGAACAGGTTTGGGCCGAAGCCGGTGCGCTTGATCGACTTGAGGAACTGCTTGGGAATGATGAGGTCGGTGTCGACGTTCTCGCGGTCGAGCGGTGCCACCAGGCCTTGATGAGTGGTGAATGCTTGCATGATTCCGGATCCTGACGGGTGGTGTTAGCGCAAGGAGCGCACGTCGACGAAGTGGCCGGCCACGGCGGCGGCGGCGGCCATGGCCGGGCTCATCAGATGCGTGCGGCCGCCCTGCCCTTGCCGGCCCTCGAAATTGCGGTTCGAAGTGGAGGCGCAACGCTCGCCCGGCTCGAGGCGATCGGCGTTCATGGCCAGGCACATGGAGCAGCCCGGGTCGCGCCACTGGAAGCCGGCGGCGATGAAGATCTTGTCCAGACCTTCGCGTTCGGCCTGCTGCTTGACCAGGCCCGAGCCAGGCACGACGAGCGCTTCCTTGACGTTGGCGGCCACGCGGCGGCCGCGCGCGACGGCGGCAGCCGCACGCAGGTCTTCGATGCGCGAGTTGGTGCAGGAGCCGATGAAGACGCGGTCGATGCGAATGTCGGTGAGCGGCGTGTTGGGCGTCAGGCCCATGTACTGCAGGGCGCGCTCCATGCCGCTGCGGCGCACATCGTCTTTTTCGCGTTCGGGATCCGGCACGCGGCCGTCCACAGGCAGCACCATTTCGGGCGAGGTGCCCCAGGTGACCTGCGGCTTGATCTGGCGCGCATCGACCTCGACCACGCGGTCGAAGCTGGCGCCGGGGTCGCTGTGCAGCGTGCGCCAGTAGGCCACGGCCTGATCCCACAGCACGCCGGCCGGCGCAAAGGGGCGGCCCTTGAAGTAGTCGATGGTCTTGTCGTCGACGGCCACCATGCCGGAGCGCGCGCCCGCTTCGATGGCCATGTTGCAGACTGTCATGCGGCCTTCGACGGACAGCGCGCGAATGGTGCTGCCGGCGAATTCGATGGCGTAGCCCGTGCCGCCCGCGGTGCCGATGACGCCGATGACATGCAGCACCACGTCCTTGGCGGTACAGCCCAGGGGCAGGTCGCCTTCGACCTTGATGAGCATGCTCTTGTTCTTCTTCATGAGCAGCGTCTGCGTGGCCAGCACGTGCTCGACTTCGGACGTGCCGATACCGAAGGCCAGCGTGGCCAACGCGCCGTGGGTGCTGGTGTGCGAATCGCCGCAGACCACGGTCATGCCGGGCAGCGTGGCGCCCTGTTCGGGTCCGATGACGTGCACGATGCCCTGGCGCAGGTCGTTCATCTTGAATTCGGTAATGCCGAACTTGTCGCAATTGCCGTCCAGGGTGTCGACCTGCAGCCTGGAAATGGGATCGTCGATGCCGCGGGCGCGATTGACGGTGGGCACGTTGTGGTCGGCTACGGCCAGGTTGGCGCCGGTGCGCCAGGGCTTGCGGCCAGCCATGGCCAGGCCTTCGAACGCCTGCGGGCTCGTGACCTCGTGCAGCAGGTGACGGTCGATATAGAGCAGGCAGGTACCGTCGGATTCTTGATGAACGACGTGGGACTGCCAGAGTTTGTCGTAGAGGGTCTGGGCCATGGAGCGCTCTTGTTTGAAGTCGCCACCGATATTTGAGTTCTTGCGCCGCCGAGGCTGCCCTGCGCAATTCCGATGCTCGCCGCTTGCGCGGCTGCGGATGGCCGCCCCGCGCTTCGGATTGCTCCGGGGTCCTCGGCTCCAGGCATGACTCAATCGAGGCTGGACTTGGTTGCTGAAGGATGTCTCCAGCCTATTATGCCCAGACCCTCAAGCTAGTACAACGGAACTTGTTATCCTAGTATTTAGAGTGCTACTTTGCGCCGCACTGGCCGCGATGGCGTAGCGCGTGGTCGATCAGGACCAGAGCCAGCAGGGCCTCGGCGATCGGGGTGGCGCGGATGCCCACGCAGGGGTCGTGGCGGCCCAGGGTCTGGACCATGACAGGCTCGTTGGCGCGGTTGACGGAGTGGCGCTCGACGCGGATGCTGGAAGTGGGCTTGATGGCCAGCGAGACGGTGATGGGCTGGCCGCTGGAGATGCCGCCCAGCACGCCGCCGTCGTGATTGCTGGAGAAGCCGTCAGGCGTGATTTCGTCGCCGTGCTCGGAACCGCGATGGGCAACGCTGGCAAAGCCGTCGCCGATGGCAACACCCTTGACCGCGTTCAGGCCCATCATGGCGTGGGCGATATCGGCGTCGAGCTTGTCGTAGAGCGGCTCGCCCCAGCCGGCCGGCACGGATTCGGCCACGACCTCGATGCGCGCGCCGACCGAATCGCCGTCGCGGCGCAATTGGTCCATATAGGATTCGAGCTCGGGCAAGATACCGGCGTTGGGCGCGAAGAAGGCATTTGCGCCTACCGCGTCCCAGGACTCGAACGGGATCTCGATGGGGCCGAGCTGGCTCATGTAGCCGCGCACCTTGACGCCGTATTCGCGGGCCAGCCATTTCTTGGCGATCGCGCCGGCTGCCACCGTGGGCGCTGTCAGGCGGGCCGAGGAGCGGCCGCCGCCGCGCGGATCGCGCACGCCGTATTTCTTCCAGTAGCTGTAATCGGCGTGACCAGGACGGAAGGTGTCCAGGAGGTTGTTGTAGTCCTTGCTGCGCTGATCGGTGTTGCGAATGAGCAGGCCGATAGGCGTGCCGGTGGTCACGCCCTCGAATACGCCGGAGAGGATCTCGACCTGGTCGGCCTCCTGGCGCTGGGTCACGTGCCGCGAGGTGCCGGGACGGCGTCGGTCCAGTTCGACTTGAATGTCCGCCGCCTCGAGCGGCATGCCCGGCGGGCAGCCGTCGACCACGCAGCCTATCGCCGGGCCGTGCGATTCGCCGAAGTTGGTGACGCAAAAGAGAGTGCCTAGGGTATTGCCGGACATGAAGAAGACCTCAAGAAGAGCAGCTCACTTCGATACCTGCTGCCCAGTCGGGCGGCAGATTAGCATAGCGCTCGAAGCCCGGCCGCTCGGTGCAGGGATCGGCCAGCAGCCTCAACAAGGTGTCGATTTCCGACGCATCGCCCTCCTTGGCCGCGCGGATGGCCAGTTCGGCGAGATGATTGCGCAGGACATAGAGCGGATTGACCCGGTCCATGGCCGCCGCCCGCTCGGCAGCGGCCCTGCCTTCGCTCGCGTGCCGCGCCTGCAGGCGCTGCAGCCACGCCTGCGCGGCGGGCCTGTCGACGAAAAGATCGAGAAAACCTTGCTGCGCGCCGCGCGCCGCGTCGGAAAGCCGACGAAAGCTCAAGGTGAAATCGGTGCGGTTGGCATGCATGAGGCGCAGCAGGTCGTCGACCAGGGCCTGGTCGTCCTCCTGCCACAGCGCGATGCCCAGCTTGGCTGCCATGCGCCTGCCGAATGCATCGGCGAACTCGGGCTCGTAACTGTCGAGCGCGCCGCGCAGCGCGTCGGTATCCGGTATGAGCGCATGCAGGGCGCCAGCCAGGCGATAGAGATTCCACAACCCCACCGAAGGCTGGCGGTTCCAGGCGTAGCGTCCCTGCGCATCGGTGTGGTTGCAGATATGGTCGGCCTGGAAGGCATCCATGAACCCGTAGGGGCCGTAGTCCAGCGTCAACCCCAGGATGGACATATTGTCGGTGTTCATGACGCCATGGCAGAAACCCACCGTCTGCCAGTCGGCCATGAGCCGCGCCGTGCGAAGCGCAACGGCCTGCAGCAGGGCCAGCAACGGGCCGTGCTCGCCCGGCGCATCGCGGCATTCCGGGTAGAACTTGTCGATGACATAGTCCGCGAGAACGCGCAGCAGGTCCGGGCGATCGTTAAAGCCCCAGTGTTCGAACGAACCGAAACGCACGAAGCTGGGCGCCATGCGCGTGACCACGGCGGCGGTTTCCATGGTTTCGCGCACGACCGGTTCGTCGGACACGACCAGGGCCAGCGCGCGCGTGGTGGGAATGCCCAGGCCGTGCATGGCTTCGCCGGCCAGGTATTCGCGCACCGAAGAGCGCAGCACCGCCCGGCCGTCGCCCATGCGCGAGTAAGGCGTGCGGCCCGCGCCCTTGAGCTGCAGCTCCCAATTGCCCGCCGGGCCTTGCACCTCGCCCAGCAGGTGTGCCCTGCCGTCACCCAGCTGGCCGGCCCAGACACCGAATTGATGGCCGCTGTAGACGGCCGACAGCGCATCCCCGCCAGGCAGCGGCGCGCCGCCGGAGCACACCGCGAGGAACTGCGGCGTGGCCAGGGCCGCAGGGTCCAGGCCGATCAGCCCGGCGGCGGCGGCGTTGGCGTGCAGCAGCCGCGGCGCTTGTGGCGGACGCGGCGAGAGCCGCGTGTAGAAGTCGGGCGGCAGGGCCGCAAAGGTGTTTTCCGTGGCCAAGTCGGCCAGACATGAGGCGTTCATGGCACCATTATCGCCCCTCGCGCAGCCTGGGATGCCGTCCCGATTTGGAAGAACCCGCCGGGCTGGCGCACAATAGCCGCATGGCCGGGTTCACAGAAAGCCCGGGGGGAGAAACGACCATGCTGAAAGTCACAGAAATCCTGCGCGTCAAGGGCAACACCCTATATACCGGCACGCCCGACATGCCGGTATCGGAAGCCATTCGCACCATGAGCGAGCGCGACATCGGCTCGATGGTCATCATGGAAAGCGGAACGCTGGTCGGTATGCTCACCTTCCGCGAAATCATCCGCCTGCTGCACAGCCAGGGCGAGGTCGGCGACACCACCGTGCGCGCGATCATGGACGACGCGCCGGTGAGCGTTTCGCCCAACACCGACGCCGATGAACTGCGCCGCTTGATGCTGGAAAACCACGCCCGCTACATTCCCGTGATGGACGGTCCGGTCCTGATGGGCGTGATCTCTTTCTACGACGTGGCCCATGCCGTGGTGGCGGCGCAGGAATTCGAGAACAATATGCTCAAGGCCTACATCCGCGACTGGCCGACCGACAGCGAAGAACAGTCACGAGCCTGAGACCGGCACTCGAATCGACCGATTTCAGTCCGTCAAGGCCAGCGAGTACTGCCGGTACGCGCCGTAAACCAGGCCGCATGCTCCCGTGAGCGCGGCCGGGATCAATATTGCATGCTCCTGCATGCGTCCGAACAGCAGGGCGCCGAAGGCGCTGCCCAGCATGAAGGTCGTGGCCACCACGATGCACACGCGCAGGCGCAGCATGTCCACCGGCAGGCCCCGCAGCAGGTGCCCGAGGTAAATGCCCAGGTCGGTAAAGATGCCGGTCACATGGGTGGTGCGAATCAATGCGCCGCTGTAGGCGCTGACCATGCCGTTCTGCAGTCCCATAGCAGCCGAGGCCAGGTACAGTCCGAGCGAATCGGACGCATCCAGAAACGGCACGGCGGAAAAAAGCAGCAGCGACTCCAGCACCAGAGCGATGCCGTACCGCCTGCCGAGCTTGAGGGTGCTTTGCTGGACGATCATGCCGCTGAGCATCGTGCCGAGAACGAATGCCGCGATGGCCAGCGCCCAGTGCAGGATCTCGCCGCCGTCCGCTGAGCCCAGCGCGATGCCCAGCAGGCTGGTATTGCCGGTCATATTGCTGATGGATTCGTGCCGAAAGCCGAGGTAGCCGACCGCATTGACCAGGCCGGCGATGAATGCCAGCACCCCGGTGCCGAACCACGCCCAGCGTGGCAGTTGGCGCAACCATGGCATGGGATTCAGTCCTCGTAGTGAAAATCAGCAAAAATCGATGATATCAAGCCTTGATCGTCCTGTTCGCGCCCGAGAATCGCCTGACGCAATTTCTGCCTGCCGCCTTGGCATCGTATAGGGCTTCGTCTGCCATGCCGATGATTATTTCCGGCGTTGCCCCACTGCCCTGGACACAGGCGACGCCGATGCTGACCGTGACAACTCCGGCGGGACTGCCGGTGTGCTCAATCCCGAGGTTCTCGATGCTCACACGAACCAGTTCCGCGACCGCGAACGCCTGCATGTCGTCCGTCGCCTCCAGAATCGCGACGAACTCCTCCCCCCCGTATCGTGCGAAATGATCTGTAGACCTCTGCAAAACAACGCGCGCAGCCATGGTCGTTTTTTTCAGAACATCGTCGCCCGCCTGATGTCCATAGGTGTCGTTGTATGCCTTGAACTTGTCAAGATCGAAGAACAGCAAGGACACCGGCGATTCGGTACGAGATGAAAGAGCGCAAGCCTTCTGCAGCGATCGATCGAACGTGCCCCGATTGTCCAGCCCCGTCAAAGGATCCAGATGAGCCTGGCGACGCAGTTCCGTCTCCGATGTCCGGCGCCGGCGCAATTCGCGCGAAAACAAAAAGGACGTGGGGAGAACGAAGAGACTGAAAAGCAGCCCCAGAGCGCCTATGAGAAGCGACCGGCCCTTCCAATCCGCGAGTATGTCGCTCTCTGCCGGGGCGATATCAACAATGATGGGAAGGTCCTTGATCCGTCTAAAGACATGCAAGCGCGTTACGCCGTCGATCCCGTTCGTACCCCAGAAGGGCGAAGACTGCTTGTGCAGCAGTTTTTGGAAAATCGGATTCAAGCGAAAATTACGTCCGACTATGGCCTGATTGTAGGGAGCTCTTGCCAGCAGACTGCCATCAGCCATGACTATCGCCGCCGATCCCGATCGCTTGAAATCAAGCCCGTCCAAAAGTGACCGGAAATAGTCGACATTTATCGTTCCAATTACGACCCCGGCAAAGCTACCATCACGAGCGCTGACTCGGCGGCTGATGGTGATTTCCGTCACATCGGGAACTTGCAGGGAACGCCGTGGCGGCCCCATCCAGAAATCCAGCCGAGGATCTTCCTTATGGGCCAGGTATGCGCGTCGGCTGGACCCATCGACAGCTGCGGGCGCTTCGGCAGCCGAAGAATCGGCAATGACTGTGCCTTGCGCATCCAGCAACACGATGCCGTCGAAATACCGCGCTTTTGCCGAGTTGTCGAAAAGAATTGCGTTGCGCAAGTCTGCTGGCAAGGTCATTATTGCGCTTCTTTGTGCGCCGTTTATTACCGCCTGCAATGACAGATTGTAGGAATTGAAAGTGCGTTCGAGGTCCCGCTCGATTGCCAATAGCAAGTTGCGGGAACTTTGCTCGGCGAGATCAATAGCGTCGCCATACGACTGGTAGACAATCCAGCTGCAAAGAGCGACCACGCCTGCCCAGAGCACGATCCCGATTGCGATCACCCCGCCCGGCGTAAGCATGCGTGCAACCAAGGACGTCCGCAATTTTCCGGGCTCGCGATTCATCTGCTCCCTCACTTCATGCCGATCCAGCTTGCAAGCTGGCGGGTTCAGGCTCGTCGCGCCGAGCCTGCAGGCT
>DAIDKG010000131.1 GCA_027450125.1 Bordetella sp.
CGCCTGCAGCACCTTGACCGAGGGGGAGCTCAGGCCGCGTTCGACCTGGCTCAGCAGCCCCAGTGACATGCCGCACGTTCGCGCCACGTCGGCCAGCGAGCGGCGCCGCTGCTTGCGCAACTGGCGCAACTGCTCCCCGAGCCAGAGATCGACCAGGCTTCTGGCATGTACCGGAGCGTCGGATTTTGTGGACACAGCGGGATGAAAATTTCACAAATATGGAATTTTCAATCCTAGATGAACGCGCGGCGCGACAACAAGCCGGGAAAATCCCTAGGACCCGCCGACATTAGAAGACGCCCTACCGTCCTGTCATGGCATCGGGTCGCGCCCGTGAGCTCGATCCCTCGCGGGCCGGGTGGCGTTGCCGGCCTGGGCTGGCGCTGCGACCCGCGACTGGTCCCTCGTACAGGCACGTCGATGCCATTTGGGCCGTGAACGGATGCGGCGGGCCGCGGCGCCAGGTCCAGTCCGCCGATAGCCCGTCTTGCGGGGCGCTTCGAAGCCTTGCCGGCAAGGGCGATAATGTCGGATACCCTTGAAGGAATCAGCCGAAATGAAGTCCATCTGCCTTGCTGCGATTTTTGCCGCGCTCCTGTCCGGCTGCGCCGATGCGCCAAGAGGCCCGGGCAACCTGGCCGGCCAGGAGCCGGCCGCCTACCCCCAGCCCTCCTACCTCGCCCAGGGCTTGCGGTCGGACCATGCCAGGACGAAGGGGCCGCGGCTAGTCGTCGGCACCCGCTATCCCGACGAACCCCTGTATCTGCCGTGGTTTCTCGACGACGCCATCAGCGCCGTCAACGCGCGCTAAAGGCCCGCGCATCGGGAAAAGGAGCGGCAATCCTCAGGATCGCGCGGGCAGGCCGGCCAGAAAGCGCTCATCGTCGCGCGTGAGCCGGCCTTGCGCACGGGCCTGCTCGATCAGGTCCGGCCTGCGCTGGACGGTGATCAGCAGAGATTGCTCGCGCCGCCAGCGGGCAATACGGGCATGGTGGCCGCTGAGCAGGGCCTCGGGAACCGAAATGTCCCGATAGACCTCGGGACGCGTGTAATGCGGGCTGTCGAGCAACCCGTCCAGGGCGGGGTTGAACGAGTCCTGCAAGGCGGAATCGCCGTCGTTGAGCACGCCGGGCAGCAGGCGCACTGCAGCATCGATCATGGCCAGCGCCGCGAGCTCCCCGCCGGACAGGACGAAGTCGCCAAGCGACCATTCCTGGGTGACGCGCCGGTCGATGAACCGCTGGTCCACGCCTTCGTAACGCCCGCAGATGAAAATCGCGCCCTGCCGGGCCGATGCCAGTTCCTGCGCGTGATGCTGGCCGTAGCGCTGACCCGTGGGGGCAAGCAACACGACCGCAGCGTCGGGCAGGCCCTGTGCGGCGCGTTCCGCCTGCGCGGCATCGACGGCGGCTTCGAGCGGCGCGGCCAGCATCACCATGCCCGGACCGCCGCCATAGGGGCGGTCGTCCACGGTGCGGTGCGCGTCGTGAGTGAAATCGCGCGGATTCCAGGCCTTCAGCGTCCAGATGCCTTGCGCATGCGCGCGACCCGTCACGCCCTGGTCGCGGACCAGGCCGAACATCTCGGGAAACAGGGTGACGGCATCGAAGCGCATGATCGCGAACCTCGGGTCTGCAGGACGGAGCCGGGCCGGCTCGCCTCAGTAATCGGCTGGCCAGTCGCTGTCGATGCGGCGAGCGGCCAAATCGACGGATTGAATGTGGGCCTGCACGAAGGGCACCAGCAGTTCTTGCGGGCGTCCCTTGGCGTCGAGCACGGGCTCCGATTTTCCGGCGGCATCAGCCACGCAGCGCTGCACGCGCAAAATGGCATGCGCTCCGTTGTCCAGCACCTCTACCACCCGGCCCAGCGGACGGGGTTCGGCGCTCTGATCGGTGGTGTACAGGTCGCAGCCTATCAGGTCGACCCAGTAGTACTCGCCTTCGTCCGGCGCGGGAAATGCGCTGCGCGAAGCCATGACCACATAGCCGCGCATGGCTTCGGCCTGATCGCGGTCGGCTACGCCCTGCAGCTGCGCCACGATCGTGGCGCCCTGGGCTCGTGCCTGAACAACCGGATAGGCGATCGGCGCGGCGGCCTTGTCGGCCTCAAGCGGCGACACAGGACGCGCCAGCCACCATGCCTTGGCCGAACGCAGCACTTCGGACTGCGCCGAGTGCGGCTGCACCTTGACCCAGCCCTTGATGCCGTAAGCCGCGGTAATGCGGCCCAACTCGACCAGGTCAGCCGGTGCGCAAGTCATCGTGCCCGGATCAGGCAGCGACCTTGGCCGAGTATTCCTTGACCAGGCGTTCCACGGAGGGTGACAGCTGGGCGCCGTTGCCGGTCCAGTACTGCACGCGATCCAGCGAGATGCGCAGGTTCTCGGAGCCGTCATTGCCCACGGGGTTGTAAAAACCCACGCGTTCGATGAAACGGCCATCGCGGCGGTTACGCGAATCGGTAGCAACCAGATTGTAGAACGGGCGCTTCTTGGAGCCGCCGCGAGCCAGACGAATGACCACCATGGTAGGTAATCCTATGAATTAGTTTCGGAAAAGCCTTTGATTATATAGCAAAAAATAACCCAAAGGCAATACAAGAGCAATCCGGACTCTTGCGCAATGATGCGAGCGGACCTCGGTGCCCGACGATGCCGAGACTGCCCTGCGCGTTTGCGATGCCGGCCCGGCAAACCGCGCCCAGGCACCCCAAGGATGGCCGCCCCATGCCTTGTATTGCTCCGGGGTTTTCGGCTCCATCGGTCCCGCACATCGGACAGGCAACGCCCGAGCGGGTCTGCAACGGCTTTTTTATCGTCGCTTGAGAAAATGGCGCGTGCTGCCCTGCTCTTGCTGCTGCGCCAGCAGCTCGTTTCCGGTCTGGCGGCAAAACGCCTGAAAATCCCGCACCGCTCCGGGATCGGTCGTGATCACACGGAGCACTTCGCCGCTGGCCATCTGGGCCAGGGTTTTCTTGGCGCGCAGGATAGGCAGAGGACAGTTCAGCCCGGTGGCATCCACCTCGTGCTGCCAGGCCGGCAAGCCGGCCTGGGCGCCATCGGAAAGATCAGAGACGCTCATCGACCCACTTCTGCACGCTGGCGATGGCGGCCGGAAGGGCCTTTGCGTCGGTGCCGCCGCCCATGGCCATGTCGGGACGGCCACCGCCCTTGCCGCCCACCTGGCCGGCCACGAAACCCAGCAAGTCGCCGGCCTTGATCTTGCCCGTCAGGTCGCTGGTGACGCCTGCGGCCAGGCTGATCTTGCCTTCGCCGCCCGCGGCCAGCAGCACCACGGCGGACTTGAGCTTGTCCTTGAGGCTGTCGATCATGCCGCGCAGCGCCTTGGGATCGACCTCGCCCAGGCTGGCGGCAACAAGCTTGACGCCCTTGACGTCGGCGGCATTGCCGGCCAGGTCGCTGCCGGCGCTGGCGGCCAGCTTGGCGCGGGCCTGTTCCAGGTCTTTTTCAAGAGCCTTGATCTGGTCCTGCACCTGCGCGATGCGCTCGGAGAGTTCGGAGACGGGCGTGCGCAGCTGGCCCGCGACCCTGGCCAGCAGCGCATTCTGCCCCTGAGCCCAGTGCAGGGCGTTGTCGCCCGTGATGGCCTCGACACGGCGCACGCCGGCCGCCACGCCCGATTCGGACATGATCTTGAACAAGCCGATGTCGCCGGTGCGCAGGACGTGCGTGCCGCCGCACAGTTCGCGCGAGAAGCCGATGTCGAGCACACGCACGGTATCGCCGTATTTTTCGCCGAACAGCGCCATGGCGCCTTCCTGCACCGCGTCGTCGAAGGCCATGACGCGGGCCTGGGTGGCCTGGTTGGCCAGGACTTCGGCGTTGACGATTTCCTCGACCCGGGCGATCTGCTCGGACGTCATGGGCGCGTCGTGCGCGAAGTCGAAGCGGGTCTTGTCGGGATCGACCAGCGAGCCGCGCTGCTGCACATGGCTGCCCAGCACCTGGCGCAGCGCCTTGTGCATGAGGTGGGTGGCCGAGTGGTTGCGCACGGTGCGCGCGCGGCGCACGGCGTCGACCTTGGCCAGCAGCGTGTCGCCCACCTTGAGCGCGCCCGATTCGAGCGTGCCATGGTGGCCGAACACGCCGGCCTGGATCTTGAGCGTGTCGGCAACGGCAAAGCGCACATTGCCGCCTTCGAGCAGGCCCGTGTCGCCCACCTGGCCGCCGGATTCCGCGTAGAACGGCGTGGCATCGAGCACCACCACCGCGTTCTGGCCGGCCGCGACCGCATCGACCTGCGTGCCGTCCACGTACAGCGCCGTGACCTTGACGCCGGAG
>DAIDKG010000132.1 GCA_027450125.1 Bordetella sp.
CCAAGGAGGAACAGGCCGACGTCGTCGGGCTGTCCGGCCTGATCACGCCGAGCCTCGAGGAAATGCAGTACGTGGCCGGCGAGATGCAGCGCGACCCGTACTTCCGCGACCGCAAGATGCCGCTGCTGATCGGCGGCGCCACGACCAGCCGCGTGCACACGGCCGTGAAGATCTCGCCGCACTACGACGGCCCGGTGGTCTACACGCCCGACGCCAGCCGCGCCGTGTCGGTGGCCGCCAGCCTGGTGTCCGACCAGGCCCAAGCCTATATCGCCGAGGTCGCGCAGGAATACGAAGACGTGCGGCGGCGCCACGCCAACCGCAAGGCCACGCCCA
Source organism: Bordetella sp. (assembly GCA_027450125.1). Lineage (GTDB taxonomy): Bacteria > Pseudomonadota > Gammaproteobacteria > Burkholderiales > Burkholderiaceae_B > Bordetella. Next base: position 337 of record DAIDKG010000132.1, read on the forward strand.
TCATCGCGCTGGCCGAGGCGCGCGCCGCCCGGTCCGAGACCGATTGGTCCGCCTACGTGCCGCCCAGGCCCAAGTACCTGGGCCGGCGCGAATTCAAGAGCTACGATCTGGCCGAGATCGCCAGGTATGTGGACTGGGGGCCGTTCTTCAACACCTGGGGCCTGTTCGGCCACTTTCCCGCCATCCTGCAGGACAAGGTGGTGGGCGAGCAGGCGAGCAAGGTCTTCGAGGAAGGCCAGGCCATGCTCAAGAAGATCGTCGAGGGCCGCTGGCTCAAGGCCAACGGGGTGGTGGGCTTCTATCCTGCCAACACGGTCAACGACGACGATATCGAGGTCTACAAGGACGAGTCGCGCAGCGAGGTGCTCTTTACCTGGCGCAATCTGCGCCAGCAGGGCGTCAAGCGCGAAGGCGTTGCCAACAAGTGCCTGGCCGACTACATCGCGCCCAAGGCGAGCGGCGTGGCCGATTACATCGGCGTCTTCGCCGTGACCTCGGGGTTGGGCATCGAGCACAAGGAGGCCGAGTTCCTGGCGGCCCAGGACGACTATTCGGCCATCATGCTCAAGTCGCTGGCCGACCGCATGGCCGAGGCTTTCGCCGAATGCCTGCATGCGCGCGTGCGCCAGGACCTGTGGGGCTATGCCGCCGACGAGACGCTGAGCAACGAGGACATGATCGCCGAGAAGTACCGCGGGATCCGCCCGGCGCCGGGCTACCCGGCCTGTCCCGAGCACGTGGTCAAGACCGACATGTTCCGCGTGCTGCAGGCCGAGCAGATCGGCATGCACCTCACCGAGGGCTACGCCATGATGCCGGCCTCCAGCGTGTCGGGCTTCTACTTCAGCCACCCCGATTCGCAGTATTTCAATGTGGGGGTGATCGGCGCGGACCAGGTCGCCGACTACGTCGCGCGCAGCGGCCGCGACGAACAGGACGTGCGGCGTTCGCTGGCGCCGAATCTGGGCTGATCGGGATCAGGCGGAAAGGACTCGGGCAACCATGAGCGAGCCGCACGAAGGTTCCGCCATGCGCCGCCAGGCGCTGGGCGAATTCGTGCGCAGCGCCCGCGCCCGCATCACGCCGCAGATGGCGGGCCTGCCGGAAGGCCCGCGCCGGCGCACGCCCGGCCTGCGGCGCGAGGAGGTCGCGCAGCTCTCTGGCATCAGCGTTACCTGGTACACCTGGATCGAGCAGGGACGCGACGTGTCGGTCTCGCCCGCGGTATGGGCGCGCATCGCCAGCGTGCTGCATCTGGGCAAGGCCGAGCGCGCCTATCTTTTCGAGCTGGCCGAGTGCGCCGACCCGCAGCATCCGCGCGAGGCGGTCGAGGGCGCGGCGGCACAGCTGCGCGCCTGCGTGGATGCGATCAGCGCTCCGGCCTATGTCCTGGACCACGCCTGGAACGTGCTGGCCAATAACGACGCCATGCGCGAACTGTTCGACGATTGGCCGGTGCGCGACGCCCGGCCCAATCTGCTGCGCTATATCTTCCTCGATCCGGCGGCGCGGCGGCTGGTGGTCGATTGGGAGCAGCGCGCGCGCCGCGTCGTGGCCGAATTTCGTGCCGACGCGGCGGCCAACCTGGACGCGCCGGAGGTGGCGGCCCTGATAAACGCCTTGAACCGCGAGAGCGCCGTGTTCGCCCACTGGTGGACGCGCCACGCCGTGATCGAACGCGAAGGCGGCCTGCGCGATTTCGACCATCCGCGCAGCGGCCACCTGGCCTTCCAGCAAGTCACTTTCCGCCTGGCCACGCATCCGGAGCTAAAGCTGGTGATGCTGCTGCGGCCGGATGAGGCAGGGAATGCGGGTCTTGCGCCGTAGGGCTTGTTAACAAGCCCTGGCGCCCCCTCCCGGCTTGACGCCCAGGGTATTGCTCAATGCGTTTCCAACCATTCATGCAAAGCGTCGTTCATGCGCGTTTGCCATCCTACGCCCTGGGCCTTGAAGGCTTGCACGATATCGGCGTCGAGCCTGAGATTGAGATGAATCTTGGTCGTGGCCGCCTTGGGACGGCCACGGGGCTTGAGCAATTGCGACGCAGCTTCGGCGCCTAGCAATTCAGGCAGCACTTCAGACGCCGCGCGCGCACGGCGAGAAGTCGCCCGAGTCCACTCCGGGTTTTCGTCATCGATCAGTTCTGAATTGGGCTGCTTTTTGCGCATAACGCTTTATTTCTCGTGAGTTGGCCTTGCGCAGGCTGATGACGCGAAGCATGCCATCGCGCGGAGCGAACACCAGCATGTGCAGCTTCCCTTCGATGAATCCCAGCGCCTGGAAGCGGCGTTCGCCGTAGTGCCTGCGTTGATCTTCTGCTATCTGCGCACTCGACCAATCGAAGTCATTTGCTGCTTCGAAGGGCAGTCCGCGCAAGGCAACGTTGCGCGCGCTTTTTGCAGGATCGAAGCTGAGGTATGTCAATTATTGTACCCACGATAATTTGCCGAAGCAAAGAGGGATCGAACGGGTACGGG
>DAIDKG010000133.1 GCA_027450125.1 Bordetella sp.
GGTCACGCCGTCGCGGCCCATGATGTCCATGAGCAGATCGTGGCCCACCACCGTGCGGCCCGGTCCCAGATGATGCGCCAGATCGACCAGCACGCCGCGCCCCTGCATGCCTTTGCGCGCATAAGCCTCGACGCTCAACCGGCGGGCATAGGAGCTGCTCCGTGCGCAGCCGCAGCCAACCTCGCGCGGATCGCCGGCCTGTCCGCCCAGCACATCGACGCCGGCAGCATAGCCGTTGTAGTAGACCCGACGCGGCTGGCCGTCGCCCTGGATGTCGAACATCGCACCGACGTGACACAGTCCGTCCCATTGGGTCGAGTACTGCATGGACAGCGTCACCTGGTCGTCGCTAAGCACGTCGATCGCGCCGGGCTGCACCTGCGACATGGAAAAATTGACGTAAGACGCGCCGTCCTTGAAGGTAGGAGCGAGAACCGGCGCATGGCGGCGCGGATTCAATACATTACCGCCGGGCAGATCCAGCGGCAGCGACAGGCAGAACACCTTGCCGGCCCGCACTTCGCGCACGGCTTCGAGCACCTTGGCTTCAGTCAGCAGATTGAGGCGACCGAGCTCGTCGTCGTCGCCGAAATCGCCCCAGGTCGAGCCCTCGGGGCGTTGCTTCCAGCGTTTCATGAAATGGCCGCCCTCAATTGGAAAAGAAATAGCGTTCGTGCAATTGCTTGACGTCGACCTCGGCTGCAGCCTGCGCCATGACCACCTTGCCGCTGCGCATCAAGTAGACCTGATCGGCCACGCCTACCGCCTTGTGGGTATTTTGCTCGACCAGCACGATCGTACGCTTCTCGGCCTTCAGCCGTTGCAGGATGTCGAACAATTCGTTGACGATCACCGGCGCCAAGCCCAGCGACGGCTCGTCGATCAGCAGCAGTTTGGGGTCGGACATGAGGCCGCGCGCCATCGCCAGCATCTGGGCTTCGCCGCCCGACAGGGTGCCTGCCATTTGTTTGCGGCGCTCGCGCAGGCGCGGAAACATGTCGTACGAACGGTCGCGGTTGAGCGCTGCCGCGGCGCGGCTCGCCTTGGGAAAGGCGCCAAGCATCAGGTTTTCTTCGATGGACATGTCCTTGAAGATCATGCGTCCCTCGGGAATCATCGCCACGCCCCGGCCGAGCATGCTCCAGGTCGGCGTCGCGCTCAGCGAAAGCCCATTGAACGCGACGCTGCCCTGAGCCAGGGGAATCAGGCCCATGATGGCCCGCAGCAGCGTCGTCTTGCCGGCACCGTTGGGGCCGACGATCGTCGTCAGGCGACCCTGCGGAATCGACATGGAAACATCCCACAGCACGTTGATAACGCCGTAGCCCGCCCGCACATTGGAAATCTCAAGCATGTTCGGCTCCCGTGTAGCTCTTGATCACCCGCGGGTCCTTGAAAACATCGTCCGGCGTGCCGTTGGCGATCAATTCGCCATACTCGAGCACGGCCACTCTGTCGCAGAAATTGCTCACGGTTTCGATATCGTGCTCGATGACCAGGATGCCCAACGCGAAACGCGCGTGCAGGGCCTTGAGCATCAGCATGAAGCGCTGTTTGCCGGCGGTTTCGAGACCTGCCAGCACTTCGTCGAGCATCAGCAGCTTGGGCTCGGTGACCAGGGCCTTGGCGACTTCGAGTGCCTTCAGCTCGGTGAGCGCCAGTTGCGTCGCCGCGTCGCAACCAGCCTTCTCCGACAGATTGGTCAACTGCAGTATTTCTTCCAGCCTGGCCTGGTCGACGCGGCCAGCGCCGAAGCGCTGCGCCACGATCAGATTCTCGCGCACGGTCAGTCCCTGCATGGGTTGCGGCACCTGAAAGGTACGCCCTATGCCCATCCGGGCGCGCTTGTGCAAGGGGCTATGCACGATGTTTTGCGCATCGAAAAGGATTCGCCCGCCCGAAGGCCGGACCAGGCCCGATATGGCATTGAACAAAGTGGTCTTGCCCGCGCCGTTGGGCCCGACCAGCCCCATGATTTCGTGCGTGCCGACCGACAGGCTGACCGAATTGACGGCGGTCAGACCGCCGAAGCGCACGGTGACATCTTCGAGTTTCAGCATGATCGTCTCGGCTTACGGCTTGGCGCCGCCGGCGCCCGCAAAGAATTTTCTGCTCGCCAGCGGCACAAGGCCGCCGGGGCTGTAGATGATCATGGCCACCAGCAGGGCGCCCAGGATCAGCTGGTGCCCGACTGGTATGAGGCTCTTGAATATCAGTTGATCGACCAGGTAGACCACCACCGCGCCAACTACCGGCCCGGTGATGGTCCGGTAGCCGCCGAATATGGCCGCCACGACCGGCAGGATGACCCATATGCCGTCGAAGGCGTAGTCCGGATTCAGAAAATTGATGTCGTGCGCGTTATAGGCTCCGATCACGCCGGTCATGAACGCGGAGGTGAACAGCATCATGGCCTTGAGCAGGATGCTGTTCACGCCCACGACCCGGGTTGCATCCTCGCTGCCGTGCATGGCGCGCAGCGCCATGCCATAGTGGCTGGCACGGATGAAACGGTAGACCAGGGCGAACAGGATCAGCAGTGTCAGAATCAGCAAATAGCTGCCGCGCCGACTGGCCAGATCCATGCCCAGCACCGTGGGAAATGTCGGCACGCTGGCCAGCCCCGCGGAGCCGCCGGTCACCGAATCCCACTGCGTAGCGAGAACGCGGAAGATGACCGAGTACGCCAGGATGGCCAGCGCGAAATACACGCCGCGCAAGCGCAGCACGGGCAGCATCGCCACCGAAGCGACGACGGCGCCGACACCGCCCATCAGCATCGCCGGCAGCACGCCCACACCGGCACGCATCGTCAGCAAGGCCGACACATACGCGCCGACACCGAAAAAGGCGGAGTGCCCGAAGCTCAGCATGCCACCCAGATTGCTGAGCAGCGACCACGCCAACGCGATACCGCCGATCACCATCGCGGCCACGGTCAGGCTCATCACATAACTGTCGCCCAGCAGCCAGGGCACCACGCCATAGAGCACAACGCCCAGCGCCAGCCATTTCAACGTAGAAAATGTCGATAGCCGCATGATGCCTATCCCCTCCTGGCCTTGACGCCGAACAGTCCGTTGGGCATGAAGAACAACACCAGCAGGAACAACACCATGCCCACCAGCTCCTGCCACGCCGAGCTGCCCAACGTGGCGGTCAGCGCTTCGGCAAGGCCGAGCAGAATGCCCCCGACGAGCACCCCGGGAATGGAGCCCAAACCCGCCAGCACCGTGATGATGAACGCCTTGATTGTCAAGGATTCGCCGCTGGAGGGCTGTATGACCTGATAGCTGAAGATCGCGACCCCGGCGAAAGAAGCCAAGATGCCGGCGACCAGGAAGGAGATGATCTCCGTGGCGCGCGGGTTGATCCCCATCAACTGCGCCGCGGCCCGGTTGCTGGACACCGCGCGCACGGCGCGCCCGTACCAGCTGCGCGACAGCCACCACCACAACCCGGCCAGCAGGACCACCGCCACGATGAAAAACAGCAACTGCCCGCGCATGCTGAACAAAGGTCCGAACACCACAGCGCCCTGCAGCCAGTCGGAACCCGTCGAATGCGGGTCGGCCGACCAGATGAAGAGAATGGCGTTGGTGAGGATGACTGCCACGCCGTAAGTGAGGATGAGCGAATTGAGTTCACGGTCGACGCGGACCAGGCTGAGCAGCCCATAGATCAGCGCCGAGCACAGGCAAACCAGGACCAGCGCGACGGGAATCGCGAATACCGGACTGACGCCAAGGCGCGTCTCGACCATATAAGCCATGTACGCAGCCAGCAGGACGAGTTCGCCGTGCGCGAAATTGATGACGTTCATCGTCCCGAAGACCAGGGCTAGGCCGAGGCCGATCAAGGCATAAAGTCCGCCTTGCAATATTCCCGAGTAAAGCGACTGCAGTATGAGATCGGTCATGAGGGGCTTCCGGCCGGATCGACCCGGGCCCGCCGACGCAGGCAGTCCCGGGGAAGGCTTCGCGGTTGACGGGCGCGGGTTATCGGGCGATTACCAAGGCAGGCCCGGATAGACCATCTTTCCTGTCGCCAGCTTGTCGGGCCAGACGATCACAACTTTCTTGCCCTGGATCTGGCCGATATGCTGCATGTATTCCGTGTTCAAGCCGTCGCTATTGAAGCGGATATGGCCCAGCACCGTGTCGACGTCGGTCTTGGCGAGT
>DAIDKG010000134.1 GCA_027450125.1 Bordetella sp.
CCCCGCCGCCTTCACCAGCGCCCTGCCCTCATACCTCGATCCGAACAACCTCGGTCCCTGGGGCATCTACCTGCAGCAGGTAGACCGCGTCACGCCCTACCTGGGCAATCTGGCGCGCTGGGTCGAAACCCTCAAACGGCCGAAGCGGGCGCTCATCGTCGATGTGCCCATCGAGATGGATGACGGCCGCATCGCCCACTTCGAAGGCTATCGCGTGCAGCACAACGTGTCGCGCGGGCCGGGCAAGGGCGGGGTGCGTTTCCACCAGGACGTCACGCTCTCCGAAGTGATGGCCCTGTCCGCCTGGATGTCCATCAAGAACGCCGCGGTGAACCTGCCGTACGGCGGTGCCAAGGGCGGCATCCGGGTCGATCCGCACAAGCTGTCCAAATCCGAACTCGAACGCATGACCCGCCGGTACACCTCGGAAATCGGCGTCATCATCGGGCCGTCCAAGGACATCCCCGCGCCCGACGTCAACACCAACTCCCAGGTCATGGCCTGGATGATGGACACGTATTCCATGAACAGCGGTGCCACCTCAACGGGCGTGGTCACCGGCAAGCCCATTTCGCTGGGCGGCAGCCTGGGGCGCGTCGACGCCACCGGCCGCGGCGTGTTCGTGGTGGGCTGCGAGGCTGCGCGTGACCAGGGCGTGCCCGTGGCCGGCGCACGCGTCACTGTGCAGGGCTTCGGCAACGTCGGCGGCACCGCGGCGCGGCTGTTTCACGAAGCGGGCGCCAAGATCATCGCCGTGCAGGACCACACCGGCGCCATCCACAAGCCCGACGGCCTGGATGTGCCTGCCTTGCTGGCACACGTCGCGGCGCATGGCGGCGTAGGCGGCTTTGCCCACGCCCAGCCGATGGACCCGGCCGATTTCTGGAGCGTGGAAACCGAATTCCTCATTCCCGCCGCCCTTGAAAACCAGATCAACGAAAGCAATGCCGCGAAGATCCGCGCCCGGATCGTCGTCGAAGGCGCCAACGGTCCGACCACGCCGGCCGCCGACGACATCCTGCACGACAAGGGCATCTACCTCGTGCCGGACGTGCTGGCCAATGCCGGCGGCGTCACGGTGAGCTACTTCGAATGGGTGCAGGACTTCTCCAGCTTCTTCTGGAGCGAGGACGAGATCAACCAGCGCCTGGAACGCCTGATGCGCGAGGCCTATGCGGCCATCGCCCACATGGCCCGCGAGCACAAGGTCACCCTGCGCACCGCGGCCTTCATCGTGGCTTGCTCGCGCATACTGCAGGCGCGCGAGGTACGCGGCCTGTATCCGTAATCAGTCCGGCAGGAACTCGGGCCGCACGAAAGTGCGGGCCTCGCTCCAGGGCAGCACGATCTCGGGCTGCCCGTAGGAGTACGGCGCGATGGTGTAGGCGTCGTACTTCACGACCAGTCCTTGCGCGGTCAGCGCCACGTTGTCGCTTTCCACGAAGGGCCATATCCTGGCATAGCCTTGCGGATCGGTCCGGTAGCCCGGATTGGTCTGCAGCCAGCGTCCATATGCCGCGCGCAAAGCCGCCACATACCGATCATGCTGGCCATCGGCCAGGATGTCATCCAGGCGCAGTTGCGTATCGGCCCCGCGGCGCCACAGCAGGAAATGGGTAGCCGGGATGGGATGGGCCGCGCCGGCGATCTGTTGCGTGGAATCCAGCTCGACGCTGATCACGCTGCCCACCACGCCGCGCAGCCTGGCCCGCAGCCAGGTATGGTCGCCGTCCTGCGCGGTACGCCAGAAATAGGCCGCGTAGCCGGCCAGGCTGGCGTAGACGCCGCTCAGGTGCTCGTCCACCCCTGTCATGCTCGAGAGCGTCTGATCGACCGCGGCCGTCAGTCTGGGCAGACCGGGAAACGCCAGGCTGTCGACCGTGATGGCGGGACAATCCTTGGCCCGGCATCCCGGCTTGGAGCGATCCCACCGCACCGGTTCGGCATGCACATCGCCCGACTCGGCGCGGGGGCCGGCCTGCGCGGAGGCCGCCGGAGCCGCCTGGACCGGCGGCGAGGCCGAGCCGCTTTCCGGCAGGCTGATATTGTCGGCCGGGGAGGTGCCGCAGCCGGCCAGCATTGCGGCCGCCAGCACGGTCACCGTGGCCAGGGCGGCGGTCCGTGCGGCCTTGGCCAGCCGTTGGCCCATGTACTTTGTCCCGCAATGGAACTCGCGCGCTTTACGCTGCATGGGAACCGGACTCATCGTTTGGCTGACTGGGCCGTCTGGCCGAACAGGATGCGGCGCGAGGCCTCGTCGCTTACCGAGGGCACGGTATTGATTTCCTTCGCCTTCTGGTAGGCCCGCACGGTGGCCGGGCGCATTGCGATCGACTCGAACCAGCGCTGCAGATTGGGGAAGTCCTCGAGTTTCTGGCCCTGGCGCTCATGCGGCACGATCCAGGGGTAGCAGGCCATGTCGGCGATGGAATAGTCGCTGCCCGCGACGAAGGGCCGGTCTGCCAGCCGGCGGTCGAGCACGCCGTAAAGGCGATTGGTTTCCTTGACGTAGCGCTCGATAGCATAGGGAATGGGTTCGGGCGCGTAGCCCGAGAAG
>DAIDKG010000135.1 GCA_027450125.1 Bordetella sp.
AACCCCAGGTGCAGCCTGCTGCGGCGCAGCAGGCCCGGCATACGTCCGCGGCGGCTGTCCCGCCGTCGGTCAAGCAGGCCCAGCCGTCGGCCAAGCAGGCCCAGCCTGCGGCTGAGCAGACCCGCTCCGTGGCGGAGCAAGCCCAGGCCGTGGCCAGGCAGGCCCAGGCGGTGGCCAATCAGGCCCAGGTCGTGGCCAAGCAGGCCCAGTCCGTGGTGGAGTCGCACTCCGCGGCCGGCAAGCCCGCAGCGGCCAAGCCAGCCGCGGCCAAGCGCCCGGAACGCGAGTCCCGCCGCGATCGTGTCCGCGAGCGCGAGCTGGCCCGGCGCCGACAGGCCGCCGCGAAGCCGAAGCCGGCCCCTGGCCCGGCATCGGCGCCGGCCGCCGCTGCGCCGGCGCCTACGCTTGCACCCAGGCAACTGCCTCCCGCGTTCGCGAACCCGTCGGGCGCGCAGGGCGTGGAAGGCGTTCCCCTGCTGCGCGCGCCGTTGATCCAAAGCTTCGACAAGTCGGCGGCGCCATAAGGAGGACCAGCTCTTGAGGCCCAGCGGGGAACGTCTGAGCGAGGCACGGATGATGGGCATCATCCGCTCGTCGATGGAAGCCATCATCACCGTCGACGAAGCGCAGACCGTGCTCATCTTCAACCCCGCTGCCGAGACCGTATTCGGCGTTCCGGCGGCGCAGGCCATCGGCTCGCCGCTCAGCCGCTTCATACCGGAGCGCTTTCGCGCGGCCCATGCGCACTACATCGACCAGTTCGGCGCCACGGGAGTGACCGAACGGCAGATGGGGCGCCAACAGCGCGTGCTGTATGGTTTGCGCGAGAACGGCGAGGAATTTCCGATCGAGGCCTCGATCTCGCAGACTCGCGATGAAGACGGCAAGCTCTACACCGTCATGCTGCGCGACATCACCGAGCGCCTGCGGGCCGAGAATCTGCTCAGGCAGTCGCGCGAGGAACTGCGCGAGCTCTCGGCGAATCTGCAAAGCGTGCGCGAAGTGGAAAAAACCCGGATCGCGCGCGAACTGCACGACGATCTGGGCCAATTGCTCACGGCGCTGAAGATCGACCTGTTTTCGTTGGATCAGGCGCTGGACGAATCGGGCGCCCGCTCGCCCGACGTGCTTGACCGCGTGGCCTCCATGCGCTCGCTGATCGACATGACCGTGGCGTCGGTGCGTCGCATCGCAGCCGACTTGCGCCCGGTGATGCTCGACGACCTGGGCCTGGTGCCTGCCATCGAATGGCTGGCGCACGACTTTACGCAGCGCTACGGCATATCCCTCGAACATCGCGTCGACACCGGCGGCATCGAGTTTTCGAGCGAGGCGGCCACGGCGCTTTTCCGCATTGTGCAGGAGGCGCTGACGAATGTGGCTCGCCATGCGCAGGCCACGCATGTCGTCCTGACGTTGAGCGTGGACGGAAAGAACTGCCTGCTGCGCGTGGCGGACGATGGCTGCGGCGCGTCCGGCGCCACCGCGCCGGCGGACGTACCGCCGGCGCGGGACAAATCCTTCGGCCTGCTCGGCATCCGCGAGCGCGCGCACATGCTGGGCGGCGCGGTAGCGACCGACACTGCGCCGGGCAAGGGCTTCACGCTGACCATCACGCTGCCGCTGGCCGGTCTGCGGCCTCAGGAGGCATCCTCATGATCCGGGTTCTGCTCGCCGACGATCATACCGTGGTGCGCGACGGCTTGCGCCATGTGCTCGAACGCGCGGGCGGTTTCGAAATCGGCGGCGAGGCCTGCGACGGCGCGACGACGATCGCGCTGGTGCGCTCCACGCCCGCGCAGGTGCTCGTGCTCGATCTTTCGATGCCGGGCCGCAACGGCCTCGAACTCATCCCCCAGATCAAGCAGGAGCAACCTGCGCTGCGTGTGCTGGTTCTGACCATGCACGCGGAGCAGCAGTATGCGGTGCGCGCATTCAAGGCGGGTGCATCGGGCTACCTTACCAAGGAGAGCGCGGGCATGGAACTCGTGAACGCCGTGACCAAGGTCGCCTCTGGGGGCGTCTATGTCAGCACGACGATGGCCGAACGTTTTGCCCAGAGCCTGAACGAGCCGGTGGACACCTTGCCCCACCAGCGGCTTTCCGACCGGGAGTTCGATGTCTTTCGTCGGCTTGCCGCCGGCAAGACGCTCTCCGAGATCGCCCAGGCCTTGTGCGTGAGCGTCAAGACCGTGAGCACCTACAAGAGCCGCATACTCGAGAAAATGCAGATGCCGCACGAAGCTGCCCTGGTGCGCTACGCCATGCGGCACGACCTGGTCGGCGACGACGAGGACCTCTGATTCATTGCTTGTCGGTGACCGACAGTGGACTGGCGCGGCGGTGGGCGGCCCGGCTCTTTCGCGCTGCCAGGTCTCCCTCGGCGGCCTCGAACACCGCGAGCAGTGCCGCATCCAGGTCGGCATGTTCGCATCGATGCACGCTGTCCAGCTCGTGCAGGGCGGAGAGCAGTTCGAGCCGGGCGGCATATCTTGGCGCCTGCCCCGCCGCGGGCAGCAGTTCCACCACCAGGCGGCATTCGGACAGCATGGCATTGAAGCGGCTCAGACGCAGCAATTGCACCCCTGCCTGCGCCTCGATCGCGGCCGAGCCTGGCAGGCCGACATATACGATCTGCATCCCGAGTCCCATTGCTGCCGTCTCCGCGGTCAATTCCTGTTTGCCAGGGCACAAGAATGCCTTGCATTTGCCCGGGCCGATTGACTCACATCAAGCATCTCGCAGGCCACATCCTGGTATTTGCCCGCATGGGCGGTTTCATGTGCGTTCGTGTAGGCCGATGCCTACAAGGCTTCCGGGTTCCCTACGCCAACTTCCACCGCGGCTGATTTCAATCCTTCCGGCCGCGGGCAATACTGGCGCCGTGAATTTCTCACAGGACTGGCGCCATGAACACCTTGCATTCTTCCCCTGTGCCGACCTCGCGGTACACCGACGAGCATCGCGTGCACATGATGCATCCGGTCGTTTGCGAGGAGGCCCCCAAGCTCGCGCAGGCGCGCTGCTCCAGCTGCTCGCTGCGCAAAGTCTGCCTGCCGGCCGACCTTTCTTCGGACGAACTGGAGCGCATCGACGCACTGGTCTGCGCCACGCGGCCGGTGCGGCGCGGCGAAACGCTCTTTCGTGCGCATGACGCGTTCCATTCCCTGTATGCGGTGCGTACGGGGTCGTTCAAGACCAGCGTGATGCATCGCGACGGGTGCGAGCAGGTCACCGGATTCCACATCCCGGGCGACCCGCTCGGCCTGGACGGCATTTCCTCGGGATCGCAAAGCTGCGAGGCGGTCGCGCTGGAAGACAGCACGGTGTGCGTCATTCCGTTCAGCCAGCTGGAGGCCATCTGCGGTGAAAGCCGCCGCATGCAGCGCCATCTCTATCATCTGATGAGCGCCGAGATCGTGCGCGAATCGGGTCTGATGATGCTGCTGGGAAAGATGACCGCCGAACAGCGGCTGGCCTCCTTTCTGCTCGACTTGGCCGCGCGCTTTCGCCTGCGCGGCTATTCCGGCGCCAGTTTCAACCTCAAGATGAGCCGCGATGAAATCGGTGGCTTTCTCGGCATCAAGCTCGAGACCGTCAGCCGCATGTTCTCCCGCTTCCAGCGCGAAGGATTCGTCCAGACCCAGGGCAGGCAGATCCAGATTCTGGATGCCGAAAGGCTGGCGCAGGTGTAAGTTTCAGGGCGGGCACGCCGCTGCGCTGACCCGCCACCCGGCAGCCTGTGCGCCAGCATGAGTCGCCGCCGAACTCGCCGTACAACACGGTCTTGTCATGCTCGCGTAACGACAACATCCGCTGCTTCCGGGCCCTGCGGGTTTGCAGCGCGGTTCCATCACGGGGGCGCACCCCGTGTCCGGAAATCCGGACGGCGCCTGCCGCATTTTCCGGTCATCCGGAAACGCGCTTTGCGTCGGAGGCGGAAAGTCATTCCGAATCAATGGATTAGCAAGCCAGTCCAGCTGGCATCGTTCTTGCAGTGAAT
>DAIDKG010000136.1 GCA_027450125.1 Bordetella sp.
GGTGCTGCTGCTGGCCGCGGGCGCCGGCGGCATGCAGGCCTGGCAGCAGGCCGCGCGCGCACCGGCCGCCCTGGCCGCGACGCCGCAATTCGTGCAGGACGCAACCATCGCCTATGCGGTCTATGCGCCCGAGGTGCGCCACCCCGTCGAGGTGCCGGCCCAGGAAGAGGCTCATCTGGTGCAATGGCTCAGCCACCGGCTGGGCCGCCCGCTGGCCGCGCCCAACCTGCAGGGCCAGGGCTTTCACCTGCTTGGCGGACGGCTCCTGCCGGGCGAACCGGCCAAGGGGGAACTGGCCGCTGCCGATGAGGCGACCCTGCAGGGCAACCCTGCCGCGCGTGCGCAGTTCATGTACGAAGATGCGCGCGGGCGGCGCGTCACGCTCTACGTGGCGGTCTTCCCGCCCGACATCGCGCCGCGCGAGACCGCTTTCCGCTCTGTCAGGTCCGCCGATGGCACGGCCTTCTACTGGGTGGACCATGGCTACGGCTACGCCCTGAACGGCGACCTGCCGGCGGATCAGCTGCAGCACCTGTCCAGTGCGGTGTACGACCAGTTGTTCCCGCGATAGATCGTTTTGACAACGGCCCCGGGCGCACGGCAGGACACTGCGGCATGAAGCGGCGGCCTGCTTGCGCATCGGACTTTCCATCCCCGGCGCGTCGGTCCATGCCCGGCGGCCGGATCGCACGCCTCCTTTCTAATGGCACGTCCCAGGAGCATCTCATCATGACGACCTCACGCCCCTTGCGCCGTTCGCCGCAACGGCGCGCGCTGCTCGGCCTGCTGGCCGGCGGCGCGGCATTCGCGACCTTCCTGGCCCTGCAAGGCCACGCGCAGTCGTTCCGCGCCGCCGAGTCCGCCGTCGCCATCCCCGCACCGGCGCTGGACGAGCCCGCGAGCGCCCGGACTGAAACCGCCGTGTTCGCCGGCGGCTGCTTCTGGGGCGTGCAAGGGGTGTTCCAGCACGTACGCGGCGTATCGCGCGCGGTCTCGGGCTATGCCGGAGGCTCGGCCGACACGGCGCAGTACGAAACCGTCAGCAGCGGAACGACCGGCCACGCCGAATCGGTGCAGATCACCTTCGATCCGTCCAAAGTGTCGTACGGCACATTGCTGCAGATCTTTTTCTCGGTGGCGCACAATCCCACCGAACTGAACCGCCAGGGGCCGGACAGCGGCACCCAGTACCGCTCGGCCATCTTCCCCGCCGATGCCGGCCAGAAGCGCGTAGCCCAGGCCTACATCGCCCAGCTCGATGCCGCGCATGCCTATGCCCGCCCCATCGTCACGCGCATCGAGGACGGGGCCCGCTTCTATCCGGCCGAAGCCTACCACCAGGACTTCCTGGCCCGCCACCCGTCGTATCCGTATATCGTCATCAATGATCTGCCCAAGCTCGATGCGCTCAAGCGCCTGTTCCCGGACCGCTACCGAGCCACACCCGTGCTGGTAGGCAGCGACTAGGGCCTGTCGCACGGACTTGAAACAGATTCCTGGAATTCGCTCACCTTCGCATACACCCCCTTTGCCGGGGCGAGGCGTACTCTCGCCTCAGGGACTATTCCCGGTTTCGGAGACCCGAAGACATGAACAAGAAATCCCTCCCCCTGCTGGCTTCGGCGATCGTGCTGGCAGGCGCCCTGTCCGGCTGCATCGTGACATCGGAGCCCGTGGCCGTGGCGCCGGCCGGCGTCGTCTATGTCGCGCCCATCGGCATCTCGCCGGGGGTCGGCTATTCGTGGCGCTACTACCCGCAGCACGGATGGGGATGGTGGCATCCGCGCTACGGCTGGCACGGCGGCTGGCACCGCCGCTGAGCCCGGAGCACGCCTACGCCGCCTGGGCGCCTGCCCGCAGGCGGCGTCGGTACCACAGCGTCCAGAGCATCAGCGCGCCGTAGATCGCGTAGCTGACGAAAGGCGACACCACCAGCACGCGCTCGACGCTCAAGTGCCATACGAGCCAGAAGCGCAGCAGCATTTCCATCGTGAGGCCCGTGCCCCACGCGGCCGTCATCATGCGCAGGCTCCGGCGCAAGGCGGGACGCTCGGCCCAGGCCTGCTCCAGGCGCGCGATGCCGTCCTCGGCCTGGCGCGCCACCGTGGCGCGCGCCAGATAGAAAATCAACGGGCGCCGCAATGCCAGCGACAGCAGGAACGCCACGCCGAACAGGCCCGAGACGAATGATTCGCGTATCAGCAGCGCGCGCGAGCCGCCGCCCAGGATCATCGCGAGGATGGACAGCACGATGCCGGCCAACACGAACAGGCTCAGGACATCGACGCGGCGCAGGCGGATGAATTCGACGATGGACCAGGCGGTCGGCGGGATCGCCGAGGCATAAAGCGCGCCGGCCTGACCGTAATGCGGCTGCGCCCAGCGGTAGACGAGCCACGGCAACAGAAAGTTGACGGCGAGTTCGGCGAGAGTCCCGGGTTTGATTTTCATGAGAGAGCAATGTCTGTTCCCCCGGGATTTTCGCCGGTTTCTCCGTACGGGTTCAAGCCGCGTGGAAAAACCGGCGTTAACAGGCCCTGGCTCAGTCGGCCGAGATGTGGGCGGCGGCGGCCACCTTCTTCCATTTGACCAGTTCGGTCTTGACCAGATGCTCGAGCTTCTGGGGCGTACCGCTGCTCGCCGTAGTGCCTTGCGCGCTGAACTGGCGCGCCACCTCGGGATCGTTCAAGGCATCGTTGAGCACCTTGTTCAGGCGGGCAACGACGGCAGCAGGCGTATGCGCGGGCGCGAAGAGGCCATACCATTCCTCCACGGAGACGTCGATGCCCAATTCCTTGAGCGTAGGCAATTGACTGAACAGCGGCGAACGCTTGTCGCTCAGAACCGCCAGGCCCTTCACGCTGCCCGAACGAACCTGAGGCGCCCCGGTGAACATGCTGGGAAACATGACCTGCGTGGTGCCGGCGATCGTGTCGATCATGGCCGGTCCGGCCCCCTTGTAGGGCACGCCTTCCATCTTCGCCCCAGTCGACAGCTTGAACAACTCTCCTGCCATTTGCGGTGCAGTGCCGGTACCTGCCGACGCATAGTTCACCGCCTTGCCCAGCAGTATTGCGGAGGCATACAACTGCTCCCGTGTCGCATCGGAGAGTCCTGGGGCTGGGGTTTCTTCGAGCACCTTCTGGTGGCGCCGTTGTGCGGAGCAATCGCGCTCCCCTAACGCAATCACACCACCCTTGCCA
>DAIDKG010000137.1 GCA_027450125.1 Bordetella sp.
CTCGACCTGGGCCTGCCCGGCAGGGATGGGCTGGACGTGTTGGCCGGCGTCCGCGCCCGGGACAACCTGGTTCCGCTGCTGATCATCACGGCTCGCGATGAACTGGATGATCGCCTGCGTGGTCTGGACGGCGGCGCCGACGACTACGTGCTCAAGCCTTTCGAGATGGCGGAGTTGCTGGCCCGCATGCGGGCCGTGCTGCGCCGCAAGGGCGGCAGCGCGGCCCCCCTGCTCGGCAACGGCGATGTGTGGCTCGATCCGGCCACCAAGCAAGCCGGCGTTCGAGGCGGCACGCCGGTGCTGCTGAGCGGCCGGGAGTTTTCGCTGCTGCAAGCCCTGCTGGCGCGGCCCGGCGCCATTCTGTCGCGCAGCGAACTCGAGGACCGCATTTACGGCTGGGGCGAAGAGGTCGAGAGCAACGCCGTCGAGTATCTGATCCATGCCTTGCGCCGCAAGTTGGGCAGCGAGGCCATCAAGAACGTCAGGGGAGTGGGATGGATGGTTTCCTCGAGCGGCTGAACGCTTCGATCCAGCGCAAATTGTCGTTTTCCCTGTCGGTGGCCATTCTCGCGGTCGCTGTACTGGCCGGCGTGTTTTCGTTTCTTTCCGCCTTCGACGAGGCGCACGAGCTGCAGGACGATGTCCTGCGCCAGGTGGCACAGCTCGCCGACGGGCGGGCCCTGTCGTCCGCGGTTCATCTTCAGGACGGCAACGAGGAGTCGCGCGTGATCGTCCAAAGCCTGGACGCGGGCAGCAAGTCGTCCAGGGCAGTCGATGACGGAGGGCCTCTCGTTCTGCCCGCCACGCTGCCCGACGGGCTGAGAACCCTGACTGTCGGCAACGAAGCATTCCGCGTCCTGGTCAGGACCACGCCTGCCGGCAAACGGATCGCGGTGGCCCAGGAAGCGACGTTCCGCAATGAAATCGCCTACAACGGCGCGCTGCGCGCCGTGATGCCGCTGCTGGTCCTGGTGCCGGTGCTGCTGTGGATCGTCGCCGATCTGGTGCGCAAGATGTTCAGGCCGGTCGTGGCGCTGTCGCTGGACATCGACCGGCGTTCGGAGCAGGCGCTGCATCCCATCGAGGTTGACCGTGTGCCCGACGAAATCCGCCCCTTCGTCGTGGCCATCAACCGCCTGTTTGCCCGTGTTTCCCGATCCATGGAAGCACAGCGCCGCTTCATCGCGGATGCGGCGCACGAGCTGCGCTCGCCGCTTACGGCGCTGTCGCTGCAGGTGGAGCGGCTGGCCGATGCCGACATGCCTGCGCGGGCGCAGGAGCGAGTGGCGGTGCTGCGCCTGGGCATAGAGCGCGGCCGGAAAATGCTGGACCAGCTCCTGGGGCTGGCCCGGGCGCAATCGTCCGTCGAGCAGCCGGCATCGCCGCTGTCCGTCCAGGGCATCTATCGCCGCGTTCTGGAAGATCTCATGCCCCTGGCGCGTGCCAGGCGCATCGACATCGGCGTCGAAGGCGAGCAGGACGCAAAGGTGCTGGGCAGCGAATTGGATATGATCGCGCTGGTCCGGAATCTGGTCGACAATGCCATCCGCTATACGCCCGAAGGCGGACGTGTCGATCTTTCGGTGCAGGCATCGCAGGGATGCGCCATACTGCGCATCCAGGACACGGGCCCGGGAATTCCGGAGCCGGAGCGCGAGCGGGTGTTCGATCCATTCTATCGTGCGCTGGGCAGCGAGCAGATCGGCTCGGGCCTGGGGTTGGCCATCGTCAGGGCGACGGCCAGCCGCATCGGCGCGACCGTCCGGCTCGGATATTCCGACCAGTCCAGGCAAACCGGCCTGAGCGTCGAAATACGGATGCCGCTGGCCGGCATGTCTCCCGCAATATAGCCCTGCTGTTTCAAGAATGAACTCCTTTCTGAATTCCCCGTTTCCCGTCTGGACCATTGCCGCCGTTTCCGCGCTGGGCGTGATCATTCGGCCGTTCCGGCTGCCGGAGGCGGTCTGGGCCGTGCTGGGCGCGCTGCTGCTTTGTCTCCTCGGCGGGCTGCCCTGGCTGGATGCGTTGCGCGCGGTCGGCAAGGGCACGGATGTCTATCTCTTTCTGGCCGGCATGATGCTGGCCTCCGAGCTTGCGCGCAAGGAAGGGCTTTTCGACTACATGGCCGTGCTCGCGGCGCGCAGGGCGGACGGCTCGGCCACGCGCCTGTTCTTTCTTCTGTACTGTGTAGGCACCGTCGTGACCGTGCTCATGTCCAACGATGCGACCGCCGTGGTGCTGACGCCGGCCGTGCTGGCCGTGGTGCGCACGGTCAACGCCAGGAAACCCCTGCCGTACCTGTATATCTGCGCGTTTGTCGCCAACGCCGCGAGTTTCGTGCTGCCGATCTCCAACCCCGCCAACCTGGTCATTTTCGGCGAGAACATGCCCATGCTGGGCCAGTGGTTCGCGCGCTTTCTGCTGCCTTCCGCGCTCTCGATCGTCCTTACCTATCTGATTCTGCGCGTGTTGCTGCGCGAATCGCTGGCCCAGCGCATCGACAAGGAGGCGCAGGTTCCCAGGCTCAGCGCCGCAGGCAAGGCCACGGGATGGGGAATAGGCCTGATGGCCGCGGTGATGCTGGCCGCGTCGGCGCTGGGCGTGTCCCTGGGGTGGCCGACGTTCGCCGCGGGAATCGCCGTCTTCCTGGGGGTCTGTATTCAGAAGCGCCGGCTGCTGTGGACTTATCTCGCCGAAGTGTCGTGGTCCGTCCTGCCGCTGGTCGCCGGCCTTTTCGTGCTGGTCGAGGGCCTTGCACGCACGGGCGTCATCGCCTGGCTGGCCCATGCCCTGGGCGCCCTGTCGACGCAATCGGCGCAGCACGCGGGCTTGCTGTCGGGCCTGCTCGTCGCCCTTGCCAGCAATCTGATCAACAACCTTCCCGCAGGCCTGATCGCGGGCAACACCGTTGCCGCGGCGCACGCGCCCGCCCATGTGCTCAATGCGATCCTGGTCGGCATCGATCTGGGCCCCAATCTGTCGGTAACCGGATCTCTGGCCACCATACTCTGGCTGACGGCGCTCAGGAGGGAAGGGGTCGAAGTACGGGCCTTCGCGTTCCTGAAACTGGGGGCGGCGGTCATGCTGCCGACCTTGCTCGTGGCGCTGGTGTCCACGGGCCTTTTCTGACTGAGGACGACTACGGCCGCAGCCATCGCCGCCTGATGGGCAGCGCCAGAAGTTTCCGGTACAGCGCTATCAGCGCGCCGGTCGCGGCGGGGCCCGCCACGTTCCAGCAAGGCCACGCCAGGCCCCAGGCCAGTCCGGCGACGAATACCGCGCCTATCATGTCGAACGGAAAATGCACGCCGACAAAGACGCGGGCCCAGGCAACGGCAAGGTCCGCGGCCAGCGCCAGCAGTCCCAGGCGCCGTTTTCCGCCCTGGAAGAACGTGAGCGCGAGCGACGAAAGCAAGGTGACGTGATCGCTCGGGAACGACGAGTCGGGCGCGTGCGCTAGAAAGGTATGGCCCAGCCCGACGACGAATGGCCTCGGGTGGTACCAGGCCATGCCGATCAGCTGGTTGATTCCCAGGGCCAGCAACCCTACGCAACAGGCGCGCACGGCCAGTTCCCGCCGCGGGCCGCCGCCCGTCAACCACAGGTATACGAGCAGGGCCGGGGCCAGCCAGATCACGTCGTTGGCAATGAAAATGCCGATGCCGACGAGCCAGTGCGGCGTCGCGGGCGTGGCGTCGAGGGCGAGGAAGAGGGCCCGGTTCAATTGTTCGAATGCTTGCATGACACTGTTTCTGGAGAGTAGGGTTCAGCGTCCTTGCCGTGCCAGGCGAGGCGCGTAGGGGCACATCGCGAGCGCGACGACGGCCAGTGCGGCCCCGGTGAAAAAGGTGGCCGGCGCGCCGTGGCGGTCCCATAGCCATCCGGCGATCACGCTCGCCATCAGCATGCATATGCCGCTGAAAAGATTGAAAAGGCCGAAGGCGTTGCCGCGCAGCGCCGGGGGCGCGGTTTCGGCGACCATCGCGGCGAGTATGCCCTGGGTGAATCCCATATGAAGTCCCCACAGGGTCACGCCGGCAAGCAGCGTGCCGACCGACGCTTGCGCGCCCAGCACCAGGTCGGCCGCGATCAGCAGCACCAGGCCCAGGGCGAGGAGCAGCCTGCGGTCGACGCGGTCCGACAGGACGCCGGCAGGGTATGCGGTCAGCGAATAGGCCAGGCTCATGACCACCATCACGCCCGGAATCCAGGCGATGTCCATTCCGGTCTGCTGCGCACGCAGGACGAGGAAGGCCTCGCTGAACCGGGTCAGCGTGAAGGCGGCGCCCAACACCACCACGAACCAGTAGCGCGCGGGAAACTCGCGCAGCGTCGACCAGGACAGGGGCGAACGGAAGCGGCCGGCAGCGCGCGCGCCGGCCGGCTCCTTGATGCCGAACGCGATCAGCCCGGCCGCGATGAACGCGGGCACGACCGCGAACCACAGGACGGCGCGGATGTGATCGTGGAACCAGAACATCAGTGCGATGGCCGCGAGCGGTCCGGCGAACGCGCCGACCGTGTCCATCGACTGCCTCAGGCCGAAGCACGCGCCCCGGATCTCGGGCGGGGCCACGTCCGCGACCAGGGCATCGCGCGGCGCGCCGCG
>DAIDKG010000138.1 GCA_027450125.1 Bordetella sp.
GAAGTCATCGAGCCGTTGCGCGACCGCATTCTGGGCCGCGTCGCCGCGACCGACATCGTCAATCCCGACACGCAGGAAACCGCCATTCCCGCCGGCACGCTGCTGGACGAGGACCTGGTCGACGCCATCGACAAGCTGGGCGTGGACGAAGTCAAGGTCCGCACGCCGCTGACCTGCGAAACCCGCCATGGCCTGTGCGCCCATTGCTACGGCCGCGATCTGGGCCGCGGGGTGCGCGTCAACTCCGGCGAAGCGGTCGGCGTCATCGCCGCCCAGTCGATCGGCGAGCCGGGCACGCAGCTCACCATGCGTACCTTCCACATCGGCGGCGCGGCGTCGCGCTCGGCCCTGGCCAGCGCGGTGGAAACCAAGTCGGCCGGCAGCGTGGGCTTCACCAGCACCATGCGCTACGTGACCAACGCCAAGGGCGAGCGCGTGGCGATCTCGCGTTCGGGCGAGCTGGCCATCTTCGATGACAACGGCCGCGAACGCGAACGCCACAAGATCCCCTACGGTGCCACGGTGCTGGTGGGCGACGGCGAAGCCGTCAAGGCCGGCACGCGCCTGGCCACGTGGGATCCGCTGACCCGTCCGATCGTGTCCGAGTACGGCGGTGCGGTGCGCTTCGAGAACATCGAGGAAGGCGCCACGGTCGCCAAGCAGGTCGACGAAGTCACCGGCCTGTCGACCCTGGTCGTCATCACGCCCAAGACGCGCGGCGGCAAGGTCACCATGCGTCCGCAGATCAAGCTGGTCAACGAGGCGGGCGAAGACGTGCGCATCGCCGGCACCGACCACGCCGTGAACATCTCGTTCCCGGTGGGCGCGCTGATCACGGTGCGCGACGGCCAGCAGGTGGCAGTGGGCGAAGTGCTTGCCCGTATCCCGCAGGAATCGCAGAAGACCCGCGACATTACCGGCGGCCTGCCGCGCGTGGCCGAGCTGTTCGAAGCCCGTTCGCCCAAGGACGCCGGCATGCTGGCCGAAGTCACCGGCACGGTCTCGTTCGGCAAGGACACCAAGGGCAAGCAGCGCCTGGTCATCACCGACCTGGAAGGCACCAGCCACGAATTCCTCATTCCGAAGGAAAAGCAGGTGCTGGTGCACGACGGCCAGGTGGTGAACAAGGGCGAAATGATCGTGGACGGCCCGGCCGATCCGCACGACATCCTGCGCCTGCAGGGCATCGAGAAGCTCGCCACCTACATCGTCGACGAAGTGCAGGACGTCTACCGCCTGCAAGGCGTGAAGATCAACGACAAGCACATCGAAGTGATCGTGCGGCAGATGCTGCGCCGCGTGAACATCGTCGATGCGGGCGACACGTCGTTCATCCCCGGCGAACAGGTCGAGCGTTCGGAGCTGCTCAACGAGAACGATCGCGTCGTTGCCGAGGACAAGCGCCCGGCCACGTTCGAGAACGTCCTGCTCGGTATCACCAAGGCCTCGCTGTCGACCGATTCGTTCATCTCCGCGGCTTCCTTCCAGGAAACCACCCGCGTGCTGACCGAAGCGGCCATCATGGGCAAGCGCGACGACCTGCGCGGCTTGAAGGAAAACGTCATCGTCGGCCGCCTGATCCCGGCGGGTACCGGCCTGGCCTATCACCTGGCCCGCAAGGACAAGGAGGCCATCGAAGCCGCCGAGCGCGAAGCCGCCCGCCAGCTGGCCAATCCGTTCGAGGAAGCTCCGGTCACGGCATCGGTCGATTCCGATGATGCGCAAGCGGCCTCCAGCGAAGAGTAAGCTGCCTGCGCATGCCCCGGCCACGGCCGGAGCAGGAAAAAGCCGCCGGAGGTTCTCCGGCGGCTTTTTCATTGGTGTGGGGCGTTGCGGCGATCGTGACCGCAGTTGCTCCCGTCCTGCAGGCGCGGCCCCGAAGGCCCCTCGATCAAGCGGCGCGTTCCTGGACGCGCGCGATCTCGTCTTCGATGTAGGCGGGCAGCCGCAGGATGAAGGTGGAGCCGGCGCCCGGCTGGCTGTCCACCTCGATGCTGCCGCCGTGGCGGGCCGCCACGGTGCTGACGAAGGCCAGTCCCAGGCCTGCGCCGTTGCCGTCACCGCGTGCGGCCTGCCCCACGCGCGTGAAGGGCTGGAAGATGCGCGGGAGATCGTCCTGTTCGATGCCCATGCCGCTGTCGGCAATGCAGATCAGCCAGCTGGCCGCCTCGCGCTGCAGGGAAATCCGCACCTGCCCGCCGCTGGGTGTGTACTTGACCGCGTTGTCGATCAGGTTGCAGACGGCGCGCAGCAACAAGGCGCGGTCGCCCCGCACCAGGGCATGGTGCGCGTTGTCGTCGAAAGCCAGGTCCACGCGGCGCGCCTGGGCCAGGCCCCAGAAGTCGTCCATGGCCTCGTGCATGAGCATGTCCACGTCGATGACCACGTTCGCGAGGCGTACCGATTCGGCGCGGGTCAGATGCACGAAATCGTCCACCAGCCGCAGGGTGCGCCGCGCCAGCTGGCCGATGCGCGACCAGGCGTCGCGCTGCTTTTTCGGGTCGATTTCCTGGCTGTTCAGGTAGACCAGCGCGAGGATGGAATTCTGCGGCGCGCGCATGTCGTGCGAGACGAAGCGCAGGGTCTCTTCGCGCTTGCTCTCGGCCTGGCGTATGGCGCTGATGTCGTTGAACGTGACGACAGTGCCGGCGAACTCGCCGGAACTGATATGGATGGGCGCGCATTTGAGGATGATGCTGCGGCCCTGGCGGTCCTGTATTTCCATGTTCAGGCGCCAGGGCGAGGCATCGGACTGCCGGCCTGTGAGGGCAGGACCCACCTCGCCCAGCACGGCGGGATCGGACACCAGCTGTTCGAGCAGCCAGGCCGTCGATTGGCCCAGGCGCGGCGCGCGCAGCGCAAGGTCGCGGAAATAGGCCAGCGCGGCGCGGTTGCGCATGCGCAGGCATCCGTCCTCATCGGAGACGAAGACCGGATCGGTGATGCCGTCAAAGCCGTCGACCAGGAAGCGGCGCAGGTTGCGCACGCGCGTCAGCGCCTGCCGCAGTTCCAGCAGGCGCCCGCCCATGGCGTCCTTGCCCGGCCGCGCCGGCAGCTGCGCCTCGCCGAGTATGGGCGGATATTCCTGGCGCAGGCGCTGCAGCTCCCTGTCGATGTCGTCCAGCACCGCCTCCTGCTGGCGCCAGCACCACAGCGGATAGCAGACAAGCAGCATGAGAACGCAGGCTGAGGGCGCCATCCAGTAGTGCGCATAATTCAAGGCCGCGAACGCCGCAGCCAGCACCAGCGCGGCTGCGCCCAGCGAAAGCAGCAGTCCCCTGCGAGGCGGCATGCGGCGCAGG
>DAIDKG010000139.1 GCA_027450125.1 Bordetella sp.
AAGGTGAACGCATCGGTATGGCAAACGCCGGTATGCGTGATCCTGACCAGCACTTCGCCCTTGCGGGGCGGCGCAACGTCGATCTCGACGATTTCCAGAGGCTTGCCCGGTGCGAAGGCTACTGCGGCACGTGATTTCATAACAACCTCGACGCAAAGAAAGAGAGACTCATACGACCGTATATAGTAAGCGCAGCAACGGATCGCCCCACCTCACACCCCATTCGAATCCTCACCGCTCATGCCCCGCCTCACCCTGATCGTCGCCTACGCCAGCAACCGCGTCATCGGACGCGACAACGGCCTGCCCTGGAAACTGCCGGGCGACCTCGCGCACTTCAAGCGCACCACGCTGGGCCACCCCATCATCATGGGCCGCAAGACCTGGGAATCGCTGGGCCGCCCGCTGCCGGGCCGCATCAATATCGTGGTCACGCGCCAGGGCGGCTACGCTGCCGCGGGCGCTGTCGTCGTGGCATCCCTGCAGGCCGCGCTGGATGCCTGCCCGCAAGACGCAGACCCGTTCGTGATCGGCGGCGCGCAGCTCTACATGCTGGCCCTGCCCGGCGCCGACCGCATCGTGGCGACCGAAGTGCATGCCGAAGTCGCCGGCGACGCGTGGTTCCCCGAACTGCCGCCAGGCCAATGGCGGGAAACCGGCCGCCAACCTCAGCCCGCCGGGAACGGCCTGCAATACGACTTCGTGACGTATGAGAGATTGAGCAGCTGAGCCTGCGCGCAGCCCGTTAACTGAAGGAGCAACGAGCATCGTCGCCGCGGGCGCAAAGCGCGCAGGCGCCTAAGTGACGGGGCAGTCCGCGCAGCGGACTTCGGCCGCCGCTTGCCGCCGGGCCGCCCCAAGGCAAGCGCCCCCTCGGGGGGCTTGGGGGCACTTCCTTGCGGCGGCCGAACCCGTCGCTTCGAAGCCGGAGCGCTTTACGCCCGCGGCGGCGATGCGGCGCAAGAACTACACGGCGCCGAACTGCACGGCAAAACGACAGCAATCAATTGCTGCCGCCGTCGCTGCTGCCATCGCCCACATCAGGCAGCATCTGCTCAAGTTCGCTGACATCGCGCTCATGCCCGTTGATGGACAGCTTGCCCTTGCCGTACTGCACGTCGGTCACCAGATTGGCCCCGTCGTCGCGCACCAGTCCCAGCATGGTCCCGATGCCTGCCACGCCGTTCACCTGCCGGGGCGCAGCCTTGTCGGCTTCCTGCTGGCTCATGCCCTGCGCAATGACCAGATAGCTCGCGGTCAGCTCGTTGAGCATGGCCTTGGACAGGATCAGCTTGGCCTTCAAGGACTCGAGGGCCGGCTTGGCCGCATCGGTGCTGGCCGGCTGGCCGGACCCGTCCTGCGCAAGCTTGCCCTTGGCCGTCATCATGAAGCGGCCTTCGCCCTTGTCCGTCTTCCAGATCAGGGGATCGATCTCCAGCGACTGGGGATTGGCCTTGATCGATACCTGCCCGCCGCCCAGGTTCGCGCCGTCGTAAGACAGGGAGGCGAACTCCGTCGTGCTCTGCAGGTCCTGCGTCGCGCGCTTGAACCGGCTGCGCGACTGGGCGCCGCCGAACGCGACCTTGTGGCCCTTGTAGGTGAAGTCCAGGGGGGCCACATTGAGCGTGCTCTGGGTGTTGCCGCCATAGGACAGGGCGATGTCGCTCGAGACCGGCGTCTTGCCGTGCGCCGCATCGAACAGGGCCTTGGCCGCGTCGGTCCGCGCGATCGCGCTGTGCACCCAGGCCAGGCGCGGCCCGACGATGCCGTGCGACAGCGCCTGCAGCGGGAAAGGCCCGTGGTAGGCGGTCACGTCGACCTGCACCATGCCGGCCGGCAGCACCGGATCGCTGGCGTCGCGGCCCTTGCCCACCATGGTCAGGCCGTAGCGCGCCTGCGAGGAGAAAAAGCCGCGCACATAGCTCAGCTGTTCGACCTTCATGCCGTAGTCCGGATAGATCTGGACCAGGCGTTGATTCAGCTCGGCCAGGCGCTCGGGCGCCTCGGCCTGCAGGCGCTTGCCCGTATACCAGGTGCTGCCCAGCCAGCCGGCGGCCAGGACTACGACCACCCCGCCGGCAATCGCTGATTTCTTCATATTGGCATCCCAACGTCGTATCGACAAAAAACCGCGCCGGAAACCCTCCGGCGCGGCTCTATGGTACTTGAATGCGATGCGGCGATCCTGGCGGGCGGCTTGCCCGGGCGGCGCCTACTTGGCCACCGGCATGGTGAACTCGGCGCCCTTGGCGATGCTGTCGGGCCAGCGCTGCATGATGCTCTTGTTGCGCGTGTAGAAACGCACGCCTTCTTCGCCATAGGCATGGTGATCGCCGAACAGCGAGCGCTTCCAGCCGCCGAAGGAATGCCAGGCCATGGGGACCGGGATGGGCACGTTGATGCCCACCATGCCCACCTTGATCTGGCGCGCGAAGGCCCGCGCGATACCGCCATCGGACGTGAAGCACGCCACGCCGTTGCCGAATTCGTGGGCGTTGATGAGCTCCACCGCGCTCGCGAAATCGGGCACGCGGACCACGCACAGCACCGGACCGAAGATTTCTTCGCGGTAGATCTTCATGTCCGCCTTGACGTGGTCGAACAGCGTGCCGCCCAGGAAGAAGCCGTTCTCGTGGCCGGGCACCGCCAGGCCACGGCCGTCGACCAGCATTTTCGCGCCCGAGGCGATGCCGTCCTCGATATAGCCCAGGATCTTGGCGCGATGCTGCTGCGTGACCACGGGCCCCATCTCGGCGTCGCGTTCCAGGCCGTTCTTGACCACCAGCGATTTCACGCGCGGCACCAGGCGCTCGACGACCTTGTCGGCCACCTCGCCCACCACCACGGCCCCCGAGATCGCCATGCAGCGGTCGCCGGCCGAACCGTAGGCCGCGCCCATCAGCGCGTCGGTGACCTGGTCCAGATCGGCGTCAGGCATGACCACCATGTGGTTCTTGGCGCCGCCCAGGGCCTGCACGCGCTTGCCGCGCCGGGTGCCCTCGGAGTAGATGTACTCGGCGATCGGCGTGGAGCCCACGAAGGACAGGGCCTCGACCTTGGGATGCGCGATCAGGGCATCGACCGCCGTCTTGTCGCCGTGCACCACATTGAACACGCCGTCCGGCAGCCCGGCTTGCGTGAGCAGCTCGGCCAGGCGGTTGGCGCAGGAGGGATCGCGCTCGGACGGCTTGAGCACGAAGGTGTTGCCGCAGGCCAGCGCGACCGGGAACATCCAGCATGGCACCATCATCGGGAAATTGAAGGGCGTGATGCCCGCCACCACGCCCAGCGGCTGGCGCATGGTCCAGTTGTCGATGCCGGTGGACACCTGTTCGGTGTAGTCGCCCTTGAGCAGCTGCGGAATGCCGCAGGCGAACTCGACCACTTCCAGGCCGCGCGTGACTTCGCCCAGCGCGTCGGTGAAGACCTTGCCGTGCTCGCGCGTGATGATCTCGGCCAGTTCGTCCTGGTGCTGCTCGATCAGCGCCTTGAACTTCAACATGATGCGCGCGCGCATGAGCGGCGGCGTTTCGGCCCAGGCCGGGAACGCCGCCGCCGCGGCGGCCACGGCCGCGTCGACCTCGGACACGTCGGCCAGAGGCACCGATCGGGTCAGTTCGCCCGTGGCGGGATTGTGGCCTTCGGTATGGCGGCCGCTGCGGCCTGCAACCGGCTGGCCGTTGATGTAATGGGTAAGTTGGTTCATGGCTTTTTGCTAGTCGGGAAAATGGATCCGGCCAAATGCGCGCGGCGGCTCAGGCCACCGTCGCCAGCACTTTGCCGATGCGTTCGAACATCTCGGCGATCTGCGCCTCGGAAATGATGAGCGGCGGCGACACGGCCAGGATTTCGCCGGTGTAGCGCACCATCAGGCCCTCGTCGAAGCACTTCTGGAACACCTCGGCCGCGCGGGCGCCGAACGCGCCGTCGCGCGACTTGAGCTCGATGCCGGCCACCAGGCCCAGGTTGCGCACGTCCACCACATGCCTGGCGTCCTTCAGGGAATGCGCGGCGGCCTCGAAAGCCGGCGACATCTCGGCAGCGCGCTTGAACAGGCCCTCGCGGCGATAGATGTCCAGCGTGGCGACCACGGCGGCCATGGCCAGCGGATGGCCCGAGTAGGTGTAGCCATGGAACAGCTCGATGCCGGCAGCCGTGGCATTGACCACGGCATCGTGCACCTCGCGGCGCACCGCCACGCCGCCGCAGGGCACGGCAGCGTTGCTCAGCCCCTTGGCCATGGTAAGGATGTCGGGCACGACGCCAAAGCGCTCGGCGGCCGTGGCCGCGCCCAGGCGGCCAAACGCCGTGATGACCTCGTCGAAAATCAGCAGGATGCCGTGCCTGGACGTGATTTCGCGCAGGCGTTCCAGGTAGCCCACGGGCGGGATCAGCACGCCGGTCGAGCCTGCCATGGGTTCGACCATCACGGCCGCGATGGTCGAGGGATCGTGCAGCGCGATCACGCGTTCGAGATCGTTTGCGAGCTCGGCGCCCCAGGCCGGCTGTCCCTTGGAGAAGGCGTTTTTTTCCAGGTTGTGCGTATGGGCGATGTGATCCACGCCAGGCAGCAGCGCGCCCGAATAGGCCTTGCGGTTGGGCGAGATGCCGCCCACCGAGATGCCGCCGAAGCCCACGCCGTGATAGCCGCGCTCGCGGCCAATCAGACGCGTGCGCTGGCCCTCGCCGCGTGCGCGGTGGTAGGCCAGCGCGATCTTCAGGGCCGTATCGGCCGACTCGGAACCGGAATTGGTGAAGAAGATGCGGTCCATGCCCTGGGGCATGATCCCGGCCACGGCGGACGCGGCCTCGAAGACCAGGGGATGGCCCAGCTGGAAGGCCGGCGCATAGTCCATCTGGGCAGCCTGGCGGGCGATCGCCTGGACGATCTCGGTGCGGCAATGGCCGGCATTCACGCACCACAGGACGGCCGTGCCGTCCAGGATCTGGCGGCCGTCGGCCGAGGTGTAGTACATGCCGGAAGCGCCGGTCAGCAGGCGCGGCTGCGCCTTGAATTGCTTGTTGGCGGTAAAGGGCATCCACAGATGGGAAAGATCGAGGTCGGCCATGACGGGCTCCAGGAAACAGGGCGAGCGCGCGTGGCTCGCCCGGGAAATGAGTGGTGGAATTCTGGTCCTGGCGATCGGGCCTGAACATATACAATCCCAATATAGGGCGCTAGCTGTATTGGCTGTATTTTTATAACTGTACAGATTCACTGCTCCGCCTTTCCATCCTGGAACCGTCATTCATGCTCGATTTTCAGCCCGACCGGACCCGCAACGGAGCCAGTACACTTGTGGATCAGATCGTGCAGGCCTACGTCCAGGCCATCGCCGCGCAGACGCTGCGGCCCGGCATGTCCGTTCCCTCGGTGCGGGCTTTCGCGCGCGAGCACGGCATCAGTACCTATACCGTGGCGGGCGCCTATGCGCGGCTGGCAGCGCTGGGCTGGCTGGCGGCGCGGCCCGGCTCGGGCTACCGGATCGCGCCGAGCGGCCAGGCGCCCCGACCGTCCGCCTCCCCCTCCGACTGGCAGCCCCCCAGGCTGGGCGCAGACTGGTTGCTGTCGGACATCTACGCCGATCACTCCACCCCGATCAAGGCCGGCTGCGGCTGGCTGCCGCGCGAATGGCTCAACGAAGAGGGCCTGCATCAGGCCCTGCGCCATATGGGGCGCGTGCCGGCGCTGCGCATATCGGGCTACGGCCACCCGTATGGCCACGCCCCCCTGCGCGAAGCCATCGCCGCCGGACTCACGGCCCACGGCCTGCAGGCCGAGGCCGACCAGGTCGTGCTCACCCAGGGCGTGACGCACGGACTGGACCTGGTCATCCGCACCCTGCTGCAGCCCGGCGACACCGTGCTGGTCGAGCAGCCCGGCTACGCCAATCTTCTGCCCCTGCTGCGCCTGGCCGGCATGCGCGCGCTGGCCTTGCCGCGCGGCGGCTCGGGGCCCGATTGCGAGGCGCTGGACCGGCTCGCCCGCGACCACAAGCCGCGTGCGATCTTCGTCAATACCGTGCTGCAGAATCCCAGCGGCACGACCCTGACCATGGCCACGGCCTTTCGCCTGCTGCAACTGGCGCAGCAGCACGGCATGTGGGTGGTGGAAGACGACATCTCGCGCGAACTGCTGCCGGGCGTCGCGCCGCTATTGGCGGCGCTCGACGGACTGCAGCGCGTGGTCTACCTGGGCGGCTATTCCAAGGTCATCAGCCCCTCGGTGCGCGTGGGCTACGTGGCGGCGCACCGCGATCTGGTGCGCGACCTGGCACGCACCAAGATGGCGACGGGCCTGACCTCGCCGGAAATCATGGAGCGCATCGTGCATCAGGTCATACGCGAAGGCCGCTACCGCGGACATATCCTGCGTACGCGCGAGCGGCTGGCGCAGGCGCACGCCGACGTCGAGGCGCGGATGGACGAGGCAGGCTTCGAGCTCGCGGCGCGGCCGCAGGCTGGGTTATTCCTCTGGGCCCGGCCCGCGGCCGCGGGGACGGGCGCGCAAGGCGCCAACGCCCTGGCGCAGCGGGCGCCGCAGGAAGGTATCTGGCTGGCGCCGGGCTCCTACTTCGACGTCGAGGAGCAAGACCTGCCCTGGATACGCTTTAACGTGGCGTATTCGCTCGACGACGCGCTGTGGCGTTTCTTGCGCAAGACAGGACGCGGTGGATGAGCCGACGTCAGTCGATGGCTTGCACCGGGTCATGGCAACAGACGCAGAGCTTGTTGCCTTCCGGGTCCCGGAAATAAGCGCCGTAATAGTCGGGGTGGTAATGAGGCCGCAGTCCCGGCGGGCCCTCGCATGCGCCGCCGTGCGCCAGTGCCAGCGCATGTGCCTCGTCGACCGCGGCGCGGTCCGGCGCAAGCAAAGCGATCATCTGGCCGTCGCCGTGCCCCGCGGGATTACTGTCGTAGGGACGGCCTATGAGGAACAAGGGGCGCGGCGCATCCGGCGCCTTCCAGCCCGCCCAGGGTTTATCGCGCTCCTGGAATTTGAGCTCCAGCCCGAGGGCCGACAGCACCTTCGAATAAAACGCGAAGGCAGGCTCGAAATTGTTGATGCCGATATAGGTGTGGGAAATCATGAACGGTTCGTTCCTATTTGGCGGGCAGGAATGATCAGGGTCGGCACAGCATATCGAATTCGTTGCCGTGCACGGCTGTTTCCTCGAAGCCCAGCCGCTCGTACAGCCTGCGCGCCGGACTGCCGCGCAGCACGCTGAGTGCGACGGGCAGGCCGGCCTGCCTGGCCTGGCTCAACAGGCCCCGGATCAGGCGTTCGCCCATGCCTTTACCTTGATGCTCGGGCAACAGCTGTATCTGCACCAACACCCACTCCTCTCGCGTGCGGTAATGCTTGAAGAGGCCCGCGGGGATTCCATCGATGCAGACGATGCTGGCCGAATCGAAATGCGCCATGACGCGCTGGTGATGCCAGTCGTCATCGAGCCGCTCGCCGGCGCGTACCAGATGCTCGTGCATCGTCAGCTTGCGCAGCCGCATGAGAAAGGGCAGATCGGCGGGCGTTGCGGGGCGGGTGGAGAGTTCTTGCGGCATGTCGATGCGTCGTATGTAGATTCTTCAACCCAGTCTGTGCGTGCGCAGCCAATCGCGCAAGGCGGTGTCGATGCGGGTTTGCCAACCGGGTCCAGAGGCGCGGAATTTTTCCAGCACGTCGGGCGATAGCCGGATCGTGATGCGCTCTTTGGTCGTTTCGGCTTTGGGACGTCCGGCACCAATACGCGCCGTCGGTTTTATGCGCTCCCATTCCTTGTCGGTAGGGCACCAGGTATCCGGATCCGCTTCTATTTGCTTGCGGATCAGCGCATCTTCTTCCGGCGTAGGGCTAATGTGGCCAGGTTTGAGTTTGGGCATAGCGTTTTTCCTCGCGCGAATTGGCCTTGCACAGGCTGATGATGCGCCGCGCATCTGCTCGATCCGTATAAACCACGCAATACAAGCGCGAGAATATGTAGCCTAGTGCGACGTAGCGGTCTTCGCCATAATCTCGTCGGGTATCGAGCCAGAAAACCGCCGCCTCCCAATCGAGATTCGCGGCCTCGGCCAGCGAAACTCCCCGGGCGATACGGTTGACCTTATCCTTCTCGAAGTCAAAGTCGATTTTCATCTATTTTTGTACATACAAAAATTAACGTCAACCCTTAAAAACGAAGCGCGATTATGGGCAAAATCTCCTCTTCGAAAATTGCTCGGATGCTCTTCATGTCACGCATGCCCGCACGCACCCGACGGATCCTGCAAGCCGCGGCCGGTGCGGCTGCTGCGGCGGCCCTGCTCTATGGCTGCCAGGCGGCCCGCGTCCACAACCCCGATGCCCTGTGGCAGATCGTCAGCCAATCGTGCGTGCCGTCGCAGGCCGCCGGCGAAGGGCCGGGCAAATGCGCCAAGGTGAGCCCGAAAGGCTATGTGCTGCTCAAGGACATCCGCGGCAAGGGGCAGTATCTGCTGATACCCACCGCGCGCGTGGCGGGCATGGAAAGCCCGGCGCTGGCGCAGCCCGGCTCGCCCGACTACTTCGGCGATGCCTGGCGGAACCGGGGTTTCGTCAGCAAGGCCTTGGGTGCACAGGTGCCCGACGCCTTGATGAGCCTGGCGATCAATTCGGCCAAGGGGCGTTCGCAGAATCAGCTGCACATTCACATCGACTGCATCTCGCAAGCCATGCGCAACGCGCTGTCGGCCTACGACGACGCAGCGCAGGGAACCTGGGTGGATGCGCGCCTGAACAATCACTTCTATCGGCTCATGCGCGTCGCGGCAAGCTCTGCGGCCGACGTACACCCTTACGAAAGAGTGCTCCAACAGGCCGAAGCCCGTGGACAGTCCATCGGCGACAGCTCGATCTTCATGGCGACCGCGCCGGGCGGTTTCTTCGTCGTGGATGGGTACTACCAGGCCCGCGGCCCGCATGCCAATCCGGGCTCGTCGGAGGAGCTGCAGGATCACGCTTGCAAGGATGTCGGCGGGTAAGCCCGACGGGCGCGGCGCCGCACGATGCGATGCGCTCGGCCCGAAGGGTAGGCCCGCGGACGCGCCCCTTGGGGTGCCGGCAGGCCCTAACGCCCCCGGAAGCTGTCGATCGTGCGCCTGTCCTTCTTGGTCGGCCGGCCTTCGCGCAGTTCCTGCGCCGGCTCGGGCGCCAGCTTTCTCAGCATGGAGACGCGCTCGCGCGCCTTGACGCTTTCGGGCGTTTCTTCGTAAAGCTGGCGCGCCACCGGTGCCGGGCCGCGCGCGCCGCTCACGCCGCGCACCTCGATGTGGAACACCAGGTCCTGCTTGCGGATGCTGACCAGATCGCCGGGGCCCACCTCGCGCGAAGGCTTGCCCACCGCGCCGTTCACATGGACCCGGCCCTTGCCGATCTCATCGACAGCGATGCTGCGCGTCTTGTAAAAGCGCGCGGCCCAGAGCCATTTGTCGAGGCGGATCTTGTCGGCCATCAGGACGTCGCCATGCGGTAGACCATAAAGCCCGAATCTTGCGCCACGGCGTCATACAGCCTGCGGGCCGTGGTGTTGTTCGTTTGCGTGTGCCAATACAGGCGCGCCGACCCGGCCTCGATGGCGCGTCGCTGGACTGCCTCGATCAATGCCCGGCCCACGCCTTTGCCGCGCGCGGACTCGGCCGTGAACAGATCGTTCAGGTAGCAGCTGGGCCCCAGGCTGAGCGTGCTGCGATGAAAAAGATAATGCGTCAGACCCAGCAGGCCGCCCTGCGCGCCCTCGGCCACCAGCCCATGCACGGGCTCGTAGCTGTCGAAGAAACGCGCCCACGTCGCCGCGGTGACGGCCGGCTCCAGCGCCGTGTCGCCCGAGCGGCCGTAGAACGCGTTATAGCCGTCCCACAGCACCTTCCATGAAGGATAGTCCGCCTCCCGGACTGGCCGGACGATGAAGCTCTCGGTCATTTTGTGCACCTTCGTTTCACGTAAACGAAAAGAGGCGGCCGCAGCCACCCCTTTTCTTCCCTCAATGCCCGGGCCGATACCCGGGATCGGGCGTTGCTACGGCCTCAAGCATACGCCTCGACCGGCGGGCACGAACACACCAGGTTGCGGTCGCCGTAGACATTGTCCACGCGCGCCACCGGCGGCCAGTACTTGTTCTCGCGCAGGCTGGCCACCGGATAGGCGGCCTGCTGGCGCGGATAGGCGTGGTGCCACTCTTCGGCCAACAGCATCTGCGCGGTGTGCGGCGCGTTCTTGAGCACGTTGTCCTGGGCATCGCGCTCGCCGCGTTCGATCTGGGCGATCTCCTCGCGAATGGCAATCATCGCGTCGATGAAGCGGTCGATCTCGTGCAGGCTTTCGGACTCGGTGGGCTCGATCATCAGCGTGCCGGCGACCGGAAAGCTCATGGTCGGCGCGTGAAAGCCGTAGTCCATCAGGCGCTTGGCCACGTCCTCGCCCGAGATGCCGGTGGCGTCCTTGATGGGCCGCAGATCGAGAATGCACTCGTGCGCCACGCGGCCGTTGCGGCCGGAATACAGCACGGGGTAGTGCGGGCTCAGGCGCGCCGCGATGTAGTTGGCGTTGAGGATGGCCACTTCGGTGGCCTGCTTCAGGCCCTCGGCGCCCATCAGCGCGATATACACCATGGGGATGGGCAGGATGCTGGCCGAGCCGAAGGGCGCCGCCGACACGGGGCCGGTCTTGCAGCCCTCGGGCAGCTTGCCCTGCGCGTCCAGCACGCCGGGCAGATACGGCGCCAGGTGCGCGCGCACTGCCACCGGACCCACGCCCGGCCCGCCGCCGCCGTGCGGAATGCAGAAGGTCTTGTGCAGGTTCAGGTGCGAGACATCGGAGCCGAACTTGCCGGGCTGGGCCAGGCCCACCATGGCGTTCATGTTGGCGCCGTCCAGGTAGACCTGGCCGCCGGCGGCATGCACCAGGTCGCAGATCTCGACGACGGCCTCCTCGAACACGCCGTGCGTGGACGGATAGGTGATCATCAGCGCGGCCAACTTGTCGCCGACCTGCGCGATCTTGGCTTTCAGATCGGGGATGTCGACGTTGCCCTTGTCGTCGGACGCCACCACCACCACGTCCATGCCGGCCAGGTTGGCCGAGGCCGGATTGGTGCCGTGCGCCGAGGACGGGATCAGGCAGATGTTGCGCTGGGCCTGGCCGTTGGCGCGGTGGTACCCGCGGATGGCCAGCAGGCCCGCGTACTCGCCCTGCGCGCCCGAGTTGGGCTGCAGGCTGATGTTGTCATAGCCGGTGATCTCGCACAGCGCGGCGGACAGGCGCTCGATCAGTTCGCGATAGCCCTTGCTCTGCGAGGCCGGCGCGTAGGGATGCAGGTTGGCGAACTCGGGCCAGGTCACGGGGATCATCTCGGCCGTGGCGTTCAGCTTCATGGTGCACGAACCGAGCGGGATCATGCTGCGATCCAGCGCCAGGTCCTTGTCGGCCAGCTTGCGCAGGTAGCGCAGCATGTCGGTCTCGGACGAGACGCTCGAGAAGACGGGGTGCGACAGGATGGGGCCCTCGCGGCGCAGCGCCGCAGGGATGCCGCTGGCGACCTTCTGCGCCAGCGCCTCGACGCTGAGCATGCCCACGCTTTTTTGCAGGCCCGCGCCGAATACATTGACCAGCGCCTGCAGGTCCTGCGCGGTGACGGTTTCGTCGAGCGATACGGCCAGGTTGGTGCTGCTGACGCGGCGCAGGTTGATGCCGGCCTGTTCGGCGGCGGCCAGGATGGCGCCGGTGTTCGAGCCGGTGTGCAGCAATAGCGTGTCGAAGAAGGTGTCGTTGCCCACCCTCACGCCCAGCATGACCAGCGCTTCGCGCAGGATGGCGGTATAGCGCTGCACGCGTTCGGCGATGCGGGCGATGCCGGCCGGGCCGTGCCACACGGCATACATGCCGGCCATCACGGCCAGCAGCACCTGCGCGGTGCAGATGTTGGAGGTGGCCTTCTCGCGACGGATGTGCTGCTCGCGCGTCTGCAGGGCAAGGCGCAGCGCGCTGTTACCTTGTGCATCCTTGGACACGCCCACCAGGCGGCCGGGCATATTGCGCTTGTGCGCGTCCTTGCAGGCCATGAAGCCGGCGTGCGGGCCGCCGAAGCCGAACGGCACGCCGAAGCGCTGGGCCGAACCGACGGCGATGTCGGCGCCCCAGGAACCGGGCGAGGCCAGCAGGGCCAGGGCCAGCAGGTCGGTGGCGCAGGCCACCACGCCGCCCTGCGCATGCACGGATTCGGCCAGTGCCCGGTAGTCGCTCACGCCGCCCAGGCTGTGCGGATACTGCAGCAGAACGCCATAGCACTCGGGCAGTTCCTGGAACTCGTCGCCCACGGCGATCTCGATGCCCAGGCCCTCAGCGCGCGTGCGCACCACTTCGATAGTCTGAGGATGGCAATGCTTGGACACGAAGAACACATTGCTCTTGCTCCTGGCGCTGCGGCGTGCCAGCGTCATGGCTTCGGCGGCGGCGGTGCTTTCGTCCAGCAGCGATGCGTTGGCGATGTCCAGGCCGGTAAGGTCGGCCACCATGGTCTGGTAATTGAGCAGCGCCTCCAGCCGGCCTTGCGAGATCTCGGGCTGATAGGGCGTATAGGCCGTGTACCAGGCGGGGTTCTCGAGGATGTTGCGCAAAATGACATTGGGCGTGTGCGTACCGTAGTAGCCCTGGCCGATGTAGTTGCGCAAGACCTGGTTCTTGCCGGCGATGTCGCGCAATTCGGCCAATACGTCGGCCTCGTCGCGCGAGGCGGGCAGGGTCAGGGGCTGGGCCTGCCGGATGCCCGGCGGCACCACTTCGCCGATCAGGGCATCGAGGCTGGGGCTGCCTACGGCGGCCAGCATCCTGGCCTGGTCGGCCTCGTTGGGGCCGATGTGGCGGGGAATGAAATCGGTATGGGTGTCCAGGGCGCTCGGCATGGGGGCTATCTCGGAAAACAAAGGGGCGGGCCGCGCCGCAGGCTGCCGGCGCGGCCGTCGACGGCGTCGATTACAGGCCGTTGGCCGCGGCGTAGCCGGCGGCATCCATCAGGGCGTCGGCGTCGGTGGCGTTGTTCGGCTTGATCTTGAAGATCCAGGCGTCGTAGGGCGATTCGTTGATGGCCGACGGATTGGCGTCCAGCGCGTCATTGAAGGCGACGACCTCGCCGGCCACCGGCGCGTAGATGTCGGACGCCGCCTTGACCGACTCCACCACGGCGGCGGTAGCGCCGGCGCCCAGCGTGGCGCCGACATTGACGTCGCCCACGAAGACGATGTCGCCCAGCTGGTTCTGGGCGTTGTCGGTGATACCGATGACGAAGACATCGCCTTCGGCCTTCACCCATTCATGGGACTCGGTGTACTTGCGGTCGGTGGGCAGACTCATGGTGAGCTCCTGGAGAAATGGAAAGTGATTCGGCGATGAAATCAGGCGTGCTCGACGGCTTTGCCGTTGCGCACGAAAGGCAGCTTGCAGACCTGGGCCGGCACCCACTTGCCGCGGATGTCCACCTGCACGGCGTCGCCGGGCTTGACGCCGACGGGCAGGCGGGCAAAACCCACCGACACGTTAAGCGTGGGCGACATGGTGCCGCTGGTGACTTCGCCCTCGCCCAGCGCGGTCTGCACTTTCATGTGCGAGCGCATCACGCCGCGGTCGAGCAATTTGAGGCCGACAAACGCGGCGGGCGTGGCGAACTGCTCGATGGCGTCGCGGCCGATGAAGCGGCGCGCGGCGTCCTTGAACGAGACGGTCCAGGTCAGGCCGGCTTGGTCGGGATGGATGAGTTCGTCCATGTCCTGGCCGTAAAGGTTCATGCCGGCTTCCAGACGCAGCGTGTCGCGCGCGCCCAGGCCGCAGGGCCGCACGCCCGCGGCGACGAGGTCGTTCCAGAAAGCCGTGGCCTCACCGGCCGGCAGCACGATCTCGAAGCCGTCTTCGCCGGTGTAGCCGGTGCGCGCCACCAGCGTGTCGCCGTCCAATGCCGCGCCCGAGAAAGGCGTGAGATTTTCCGTGGCGGCCTTCCAGGCCGGGCGCGCGGCCCAGACCTTGGCGCGTGCCTCGGGACCTTGCACGGCCACCATGGCCAGGTCGCGGCGCGGGGTGATGGCCACGTCGAACTTGCCCGAGGCGGCGACGCGGCGCATCCAGGCCACGTCTTTCTCGGCGGTGCCGGCGTTGACCACCACGCGCCAGGCGTCGGACGCGAAGAAATAGACGATGAGATCGTCGATCACCCCGCCCTGCGGATTGAGCATGCAGCTGTAGAGCGCCTTGCCCGGTGCGGTGAGCTTGGCCACGTCGTTGGCGATGAGCCGGCGCAGGAAGTCGTAGGCGCCCTCGCCGGTCACGTCGACGTTGAGCATGTGCGACACGTCGAACATGCCGCTGGCCTGGCGCACGGCGTGGTGCTCCTCGATCTGCGAGCCGTAGTTGACGGGCATGTCCCAGCCGCCGAAGTCGACGGTGCGGGCGCCGGCGGCGAGGTGGGCTTCGTAAAGCGGGGTGCGCTGCAAAGGTGCGGACATGCGGGAGGACTCCGTGGCTACGGTCGGTTTACGCAATGCCGGCGACGGAAGCGGAAAACGCTCCGGACGACTCGCGTCACCGGCCGATGTTCCGCCCCTCTGTCCTTTTGCCTGAGAGTTGCCCCGCGTCGGTGTGGACGGCGGGTTTGCACCTTCGGCGCCTGGGCGGCCCGAAATCAAGGGGCGCCAGGTCTCTCCAGAGTGCTGTTTCGGCGCCGAGGTCGGCGCCGGGCAGGTGCGGTATGGGTTACCTGAGCGATTCCGGGCGAATTGCGCCTTCGGCGGCGGGCATTGCCCGCTCTCTCCCGCACGCTGCATGACAGCTGGCCGGAGTATAACCGGGACGCCCGGGACGCTTGCACAGGAAAACCCGGGTTCCCTGGACACCGGCGATCCGGCTGCGGACTGCTTGCTTGCGCGCAGGCTCCCTGCCCGCCGCCCGGATCTGCGGCAGCGCGCCCGGCCTACAAGGCCCGGCCGCAGGCCACGCCCGAGGCCCAGGCCCACTGGAAGTTGTAGCCGCCCAGCCAGCCGGTAACGTCTACGGCCTCGCCGATGAAGTGCAGGCCGGGAACGGCCCTGGCCTGCATGGACTTCTGGTCCAGGCCGCGCGTGTCCACGCCGCCGCGCATGACTTCGGCTTTTTTGTAGCCGGCGGTACCGGTGGGCACGAGCCGCCAGCGGTGGATGCGCTCGGCCAATGCGCGCAAGGCCTTGTCGGGCAGGTCGGCCAGCTTCGCGCCGGCGCCCACGCCCGCGACCCGCAGCCAGGTTTCCGCCAGGCGCCTGGGCCACAGCTCGCTCAGCACGGTCTGCAGCTGCTGCCTGCTGCCGGGCTTGAGCGCCAGCAGGGCTTCGGCCATGTCGCGCTCCGGCGCAAGGTCGATTTCAATGGGCTGGCCGGGGTTCCAGTAGCTCGATATCTGCAAGATGGCCGGCCCCGACAGGCCGCGGTGCGTGAAGAGCAGGTCTTCCAGGAAACGGCCGCCGGCCTTGCCCTGCCCGGTCTGAAGATCGACTTCCAGCGCCGCGCCGGAGAGTTCCGCGAAGGGCTGCCATTGCGCGGCGTCGAAGGTCAGCGGCACCAGCGCCGGACGCGGCTCGACGACCTTGAGCCCGAACTGGCGCGCGACTTTCAGGCCGAAATCGGTCGCCCCCAGCTGCGGGATGGCCATGCCGCCGGTGGCGATCGCCAGCTTGGCCGCGTGCAGCTGGCCCAGGCTCGTGCGCAGCGCATAGCCCGCGTCGCCGCGCGCTATCTCGCGCACCTCGCAGGGCATGCGCCAGGCCACCGCGCCCTGGCCGCACTCGGCGCGCAGCATGTCGATGATGGCTTCGCTCGACTCATCGCAGAACAGCTGGCCGCGATGCTTTTCGTGCCAGGCGATGCGGTGGCTGCGCACCAGGCCGAGAAAATCACGCGGCGTATACCCCGCCAGCGCCGAGCGGCAGAAATGCGGGTTTTCCGACAGGAAGTTGGCGGGCCCCGTGCCGACGTTGGTGAAGTTGCAGCGCCCTCCGCCCGAGATGCGGATTTTCTCGGCCAGCTTCGCGGCGTGGTCGATCAGCACCACGCGCAGGCCGCGCTGGCCCGCCACCGCGGCGCACATCATGCCGGCCGCGCCGGCGCCGATCACGGCAACGTCGAAGAAATCGCTCATGCCGCTATTTGACCAGATCGCGGCGCGGCGCCAACGCAGGGACGCTATCATCGCTTGCAAAGCGCATCGCGCGACAAGGGATCTCTCATGCAGCAAGGAGAACGCATCGCCGTCGTCGGCGCGGGCATCGTCGGCCTGTGCACCGCCTACGCCCTGCGCCAGGCAGGCCACCCCGTCACCCTCTTCGACCCCAACCCTGCGGGATCGCAGTGCTCCTCGGGCAATGCCGGGGCGCTGTCCTCGCGTTCGGTGGTGCCGCTGGCCACGCCCGGCATTCTCAAGACGGCCTTCTCGATGCTGCTCGATTCGCGCAGCCCGCTGCACGTGCCGCCCTATTACTGGCTGCAGGTGGCTCCGTGGCTGGCCCGCTTCGTGGCGGCGTCCAGGCCCGACCGGGTCGGCGCGATCGCGTCGGCCCTGTCCGGGCTGCTGCGCGGCTCGGTGCAGGCGCATACCCAGATCGCCGCAGAGCTCGGCGAGAGCGGCCTGATCCGCCGCGCCGGGCAGCTCCATCTTTACCCCGACGAGGCCTGCTACGCCAAGGACCAGGCTTCATGGGCGCTCAAGCAGGAGCACGGCCTGCATCTGGAAAAGGTCAGCCGCCCCGCCATCGAAGCCATGGAACCCGAAGTCGGCCCGGGCTACCGCGTCGGCGTCTTTCTGCCGACCGAAGGGTGGGTAGCCAATCCGCTGCGCTATGCCCAGGCGCTGGCTGCGCGCCTTGCCGCCATGCAGGCCACCTTCGTGCAGGCCGAGATCCGGTCGCTGCAGGCCGACGGGGCGGGCTGGACGCTGTCGGACGGCGCGCGCCGCTGGCAGGCCGAACGCGTGGTGGTCTGCGCCGGCGCCTGGTCCCGGCCGCTGCTCGCCGCGCAGGGGTGGAAAGTGCCGCTGGAGAGCCAGCGCGGCTATCACCTGCAACTGGCCTCGCCCAACCTCGAGCTCGCGCACCAGGTCGTGCTGGCCGACCGCAAGGTGTTCATCACTCCCATGGAAACCGGCCTGCGCCTGGCCGGCACGGTGGAATTCGGCAGCCTGTCGCGCCCGCCTTCGATCAAGCGGGCGCACCTGCTGGGA
The DNA here is from genome assembly GCA_027450125.1 of Bordetella sp. GTDB lineage: Bacteria > Pseudomonadota > Gammaproteobacteria > Burkholderiales > Burkholderiaceae_B > Bordetella. The sequence continues at coordinate 17,241 of DAIDKG010000139.1, forward strand.
GAACACGCCCGCGCCGGCCTGCCG
>DAIDKG010000140.1 GCA_027450125.1 Bordetella sp.
CGCCATGGCCACACCCCTGCGGCAGACTAGGCATCTGCGCATGAAGCGCGCATAAGAAACCCGCCACGAGGGCGGGTTTCTTCGTACTGCGGGAACGGGGCGCGGATTACTGCGCGGCGTCCTTCATCTTCTTCAGCGGGCGGATCTTGACCTTGACCGAAGCGGGCTTGGCCGGGAACCAGCGCTCCTCGCCGGTGAAGGGATCCTTGCCAAAGCGCTTGGGCTTGGCGGGGACCTTTTGCACGACAGCCTTGAACAGGCCGGGCAGCGTGAACGAGCCGGCGCCCTTTTTGTCGACCGAGCCCAGCACGGCGGTTTCCAGGCCGGCCAGAACGGCCTTGACCGCCTTGGCTTCGACGCCGGTGTTCTCGACCAGGTGCGCGACCAGTTGCGACTTGTTCAGTGCAGTCTTGATGGGGCCGGCGGCCTTCTTGGCGGCGGGAGCGGCTTTCTTGGCTACGGGTTTCGCAGCTTTTTTGACAGTCTTGCTGACTTTTTTGGCGGAGGCTTTTTTGGTTGCCATGATCCAATCCATGAAAAGGGTGAGGATGAGACTGCACAGCGCTTGCAAGGAACCACTTGTCAATGGGCCTTTGCCAGCACAGGCTGCCTAGCGCCCGATCATAGCGGAACTGACGGTGAAAACGTGCATTTGCGCGCTGCCGGAGCGCATTTATTGTTGTTTTCCGCGCAGTGCGTGTACGGCCTTGTTGGGAGGCTGCAGCCGCGAACCGTCCAGGTAGCCGGTGGGCTGCGCGATCATGCGGCCGTCCTGTTCGGCCGTGACGGCCAGGCAGACGCCCAGTGTGGATTGGTGGTCGATGGGGCGAAAACTCACGGGGCCGTACGGCGTGTCGAGCTTGAGGCCGGCGAAGGCGGCGGCCACGGCGTGCGGATCGGCGTCGGCCGCCTTGCGCAGGCCCGCGGCGATGGCGCGCAATGCCATGTAGCCCAGCGCGGAGGCCGAGCCGGGTGCGGTGCCGTAGCGGGCCTGGTAGTCCTGGTCGAAGCGCTGCATGTTGGCCTGGTCGCCTGTTGGCACACAGGGGTAGCCGCTGACCAGCCAGCCTGCCTGCGCATCGGCGCCCAGGGCTTGCAGGGTTTCGGGTTCGCCCGCCATCGGTGCGACCACGGGCATGTTCTGCAGCAGGCCTTGCGCCGCGCCTTCACGCACGAGGCGCGCCAGGCGCTGGCCGTCAAGCAGGATGAAAAGGGCGTCGGGCTTGTCCTGCAGCAACCGGCGTACGATCTTGCCCGCATCGAACTTGCCCGGTTCGATCGCCTGATCGGAGACGATGGTCGTGTGGGACTGGAAGTGAGTGATCATGTCGGTGAACGTCGCGACGGTCGAGCGGCCGTAGGAGTCGTCGGAATAGACCACGGCCCAGTGCCTTTTGCGCAGGCCGAATGCCCTGGGCACCAGCGCGGCCATCTGCATCCATCCCGACGGGGCCAGTTGGTAGGTGTAGGCATTGCCTTGCTGCCAAGTGAGCCGGCTGGACATGGGAAACGTGGATAGATAGAAATCCTGGTTGATGCCGGCATAGTCGGACAGGGCCAGGCCGACGTCCGAATTGAGTCCGCCGAAGAACAGCGCGACATGATGCCGGCTGGCCAGCTTTTGCGCGGCGGCCAAGGCGCCGTCGGCAGTGCCGCCGTCATCGATCGACACGACCTTCAGCTTGCGGCCGAGCACGCCGCCTTGCCGGTTGATCTCGTCCAGCGCCATTTGCCAGCCCTTGCGGTAGGGTTCAAGCAGATCGGGGCGCCGCTCGTAGCTGTTGATATCGCCGATGACGATGGGCGGCGCGGTGCTTTTCGCGGTTTTGGCCGCATTCGGCGCATGCCCGGCCTGGCGCGGTCCGGCGAGCTTCTCGGCCGCTCCGGACGATAGCGCGCAGAGCGTGGCCAGCAGGCAGGCGGTAATGCGTGGAAACAGGTTTGGAAATCCGGGCTTGCGTGGCATGGGGATCGGATCGCGGACGTGAAAAGGCCCTGCATGAGCAGGGCCTGACAATACTACGCGATACCGGATCCGGGCTGAATCACTTCAGCTTGGTTTCCTTGTATTCGACGTGCTTGCGCGCGACGGGATCGTACTTCTTGAACAGCATTTTGTCGGGCGTGTTGCGCTTGTTTTTGGTGGTGGTGTAGAAGTGACCCGTGCCCGCGGTGGACTCGAGCTTGATTTTTTCACGGTTGCCTTTGGCGGCCATGTCGTGCTCCTGGAATGGATGGGGTTAGGCTGGCGGGATCGAAAGCGCGCAGGCTTCAGACCGCTTCGCCGCGGGCGCGCAGGTCGGCCAGGACGGCGTCGATGCCGTTCTTGTCGATCGTGCGGATGGCCTTGGTCGTCACGCGCAGGCGGACCCAGCGGTTTTCGCTTTCGACCCAGAACCGGCGCGATTGCAGGTTGGGGAGAAAGCGACGCTTGGTTTTGTTGTTAGCGTGCGAAACATTGTTGCCCACCATCGGGCCCTTGCCGGTAACTTGGCAAACGCGTGCCATGATGCACCTCTCGGTTGTTGTCGTTCCGAGGGTCGGGGCTGGGCAGGATCAAAGCGGGAAGCTCGCAGGCCGATCAGGTGCGGCGCGCTCGAATGCGCCGGTGATTCGGGCCGTCCGGGCGCGGGCCCGAAGATGGCAATGCGTGCTTATGCCCCGCCGATGCCCAGGCCCTTCGTTCGGAAAGCCAGGTAATTCGGATTACGCGCCCGCAAAGCATAGCGATGCACGCAACAGGAAACTGCAGTAAGACAGTGATTCTAGTATGAATCGCAAAGCTCAGTCAAATGCTGGCCAAACCCCCCGGGTTTGCGTCTGTCTGCAGGAAACCGGGCCCCGAAGGACTCTGCCCGGCCGACAGGGTGCTCGCCTGCGTCGCCGCGGAAACGATAAAATCCACTAGAATCGACAAAACCCCGCGTTGACGGGGTTTTTGTTTTTTCGCAACGGCGCGATACCGGTTTTCGTGGCACTGCGACCGGCAGGACGAGAGGAATTCATGGGTCAGGCGATCAAAAAGGTCGAATACGACCGGCCTCAAGGGGCCGCTTGCGGCGTAGGCCAGGCATGGGCGCGTGTGCCCGACGCGCCTGGCGCCGCGCAACGTCACGCATTGAAAGAGCGCATCCGCGCGCTGCTCGAGCGCGAGGAGGCGGTGCTCGTCGCTCATTACTATGTGGATCCCGAGTTGCAGGAGCTCGCCGACCAGACCGGCGGTTGCGTGGCGGATTCGCTGGAGATGGCGCGCTTCGGCCGCGATCATCCGGCGCGCACGCTCGTGGTGGCAGGAGTGCGCTTCATGGGGGAGACCGCCAAGATACTGAGCCCGGACAAGCGCGTCCTCATGCCCGATCTGGATGCGACCTGTTCCCTCGACCTGGGGTGTCCGGCCGACGAATTCTCGGCGTTCTGCGACGAGCACCCGGACCGCACCGTCGTGGTCTACGCGAACACGAGCGCAGCCGTGAAAGCGCGGGCCGACTGGATGGTCACCTCATCGATCGGCCTGGAGATCGTTGCCGACCTGCATGCGAAGGGGGAGAAGATTCTCTGGGCGCCGGACCGGCACTTGGGCCGCTACATCCAGAAGCAGACCGGCGCGGACATGCTGCTCTGGCAGGGTTCGTGCCTGGTGCATGACGAGTTCAAGGGCGTGGAGCTCGATCTGCTGCGCGCCGAGTATCCCGATGCCAGGATTCTCGCGCACCCCGAAGCGCCGGAAAGCGTGGTCGCGCTGGCCGATGTGGTCGGCTCGACGACGCAGTTGATCGATGCGGCCGTCAAGCTCGATGCGTCACGCTTCATTGTCGCTACCGATCTGGGTATCTTGCACAAGATGCGCCTGGCCGCGCCGGGCAAGATCTTCATCGAAGCGCCCACGGCCGGCAACAGCGCCACCTGCAAGAGCTGCGCGCATTGTCCGTGGATGGCCATGAACGGCCTGGCAAACCTCGCCGATGTGCTCGAACGCGGCCATAACGAGATCCGTGTGGACGCGCTGATCGGCGAGCGTGCCCGTCTGCCTATCGACCGCATGCTTGCGTTCGCGGCCGAGCGCAAGCGCCGCGTGCGGGCTAGCGGCGATCTGGCGCGCGACGGCGCGCTGTTCGCGCAAGTGGGGCCAGCATGACAGACGCGCTCCGATTGCTCCCGGCCGATGCGGTCGCTCCTGTGTTCGGCGAGGTGCGCGCGCAGTACGGCGCGGCCTTCGAGGCGGCGATCGCGCGCAACGTGGCCGATGCGCTTGCAGAGGACGTCGGCCCCGGTGATCAGACGGGCCGTCTCGTGCCCGCCGACTCGATGCGCGAAGCACGCATCATCGTGCGCGAGGATGCCGTGCTGTGCGGTGTGCTCTGGTTCGATGCGGTGGTTCGCAGCGTGGACCCGCGCATCGAGGTGCGATGGAGCTATCGCGAGGGCGACCGGATGACGGCCGGCACGGCGGTGTGCGCGCTGCGCGGTCCGGCGCGCTCGCTGTTGACCGCCGAGCGCAATGCATTGAATTTCCTGCAGTTGCTCTCGGGCGTGGCGAGCGTTACGCGCCGCTATGTCGAGATGATTGCCCACACGACCACCCGCATCCTGGATACCCGCAAGACGCTCCGGGGCCTGCGCCTTGCGCAGAAGTACGCGGTGCGTGTGGGTGGCGGCGCGAACCAGCGTCTGGCCCTTTATGACGGCATCCTGATCAAGGAGAACCACATCGCCGCAGCCGGCGGTGTGGGGCCGGCGATGGACGCGGCGCTCGCTCTCGATGCGGGTGTGCCGATCCAGATCGAAGTCGAGACGCTGGAGCAGCTCGACATGGCGCTTGCGCACGGCGCGAAGTCGGTGCTGCTGGACAACTTTTCGTTCGACATGATGCGCGACGCCGTCAGGCGCACGGCAGGCCGCGCGGTGCTGGAAGTCTCGGGTGGGGTGAATTCCGAGACCGTGCGCGCGATCGCGGAAACGGGCGTGGACCGGGTATCCATCGGCGCGCTGACCAAGGATGTGCGCGCGACGGATTTTTCCATGCGTATCGTCTAGGGGCTGTTGACAGGCCCTAAGGGCCCGTTGACAGGCCCTGGCGACGCCCGCGGTTGGCCGCGAGCACGGTCGGCATGGCCTGGGGCAGGGCGTCAGGCCAGTCGCGGCTGTAGTGCAGGCCCCGGCTTTCGCGGCGCGAGCGCGCGCTGTCCACG